>JAOTTU010000209.1 GCA_029864225.1 Gammaproteobacteria bacterium
AATAGGCATGACAGGCATTGCAAGAATTCTTCATATTTTCTAAAGCCTCGTTAAGCTCCTCACGATTATCTTCTTCCATAGATTCATGGGCAGTACGCACCAGATCTTTCAAGGCATCTCTGCTGCGCTTTTCCAGTTTCTCAAATTTCTCAATATCTATATTCAAATTGGAGGCATTTTTATTCATAAGCTTGGCAGATTTTGCGGCATGCCAATCCATGGGGCCCAGTAGCCCGAAGGTTCGTTGAATGGCAATAGCATGACGGACCAGATTATCTGAGTACTTTATTTCGTGTGCCGTCAGATTACGTATTGCATCGGCGTGAATTCGCAGTACAGTAATCACTGACTGTACGTATGATTCCCGATTAAACTCGCCAGCTCGAACAACCATGATCCAGGATAGGCAGAGAATTGTAATAATAAGCATGCTAATTATTTTTCTATTCATAATGGCCTCGTGATACGAATATTCATAATAACAAACAGCATGTAAAAAAATATTCCGATAATGACAGTCGGAAAAAAAGGGGACAGTCACCCGTGCACGCCAAATCAGGCGACCTGATTGCGGCCGATGTAGTCGAGCACGGTGCGCGCGAGCACACCTAAATGGGTCGCGCCTTCGCGCCGGGCCTGTTCATCGATCAGTGCCAGCACGCGTTCCGGCAGGGTGATGTTGATGCGTTTGGCCTTGCGGTGCATGATTAAGTATATACACTATACACACTAAATCGAGAGGCCCGGTCTGCTCTGTGGTGTCTCGGCAGCCGGCAGTCGCATGCTGGTTGCTCACGGGATTAACAACCGTCAGCGTGACCATGATTTGGCCGCACGCGATCGGCGTGGTTTGGATGATATACACTGCAGCACGAAAATCAGGGCTGTCCACCCTTTTATAATCAAGCGTGGTAAACGACATGAATGACATGACGCAGCAGTTAATTGACTGGGTGTCCACCATTGCCCCGAACCGTTATATGCAGGCGCTGATCGTTGTCGTCGTCTTCCTGGTGGCGGCCAAGATCGTCAACCTGTTCATCACCAGGGTGATCCGCCGGCTTGTCGGCCGCACCCGCGGCGCGTTCGATGACAAGCTGATCGACATGATCGAGCAGCCCATCTTCCTGACCATGGTGTTCATCGGCCTGTCCATCGCCACCAAGCTGCTGGCGCTGCCGGAGGCGGCCAACACCGTGACCCTGGCCATGTTGACCACAATCGTGGTGTTCATCTGGACTGCCTTCCTGATCCGCCTGACGCGGCTGTTGCTGTTCACGATCAGCGAGTTGCCCGATCGTTTCAGGATGGTGCAGAAACAGACCCTGCCGCTGTTCAACAACCTGGCGACCATCATCATCGTCGCCGGCGCCCTGTATTTCGTGTTTATTGCCTGGCACATCGACATCACGGCCTGGGTCGCCTCCGCCGGCATCCTCGGCATCGCCGTCAGCTTCGCCGCCAAGGACACCCTGTCGAACCTGTTCTCCGGTGTCTTCATCCTGGCAGATGCGCCCTACAAGATCGGTGACTTCATTATCCTGGATTCGGGGGAGCGCGGCATGGTGACCCACATCGGCATCCGCAGCACCCGGCTGCTGACCCGTGATGACGTGGAGATCACCGTGCCCAACGGCGTCATGGGCAACGCCAAGATCACCAACGAGGCCGGCGGGCCCTATGCGAGCCGACGCATCCGCATCAAGGTGGGGGTCGCCTACGGCTCCGACATCGACCAGGTGCGCGCGGTCCTGATGGACGTGGCGGAAAACAACCCTGCCGTGTGCAAGTCACCCGAGCCGCGGGTGCGTTTCCGCTCCTTTGGCGACTCCGGTCTGGATATTGAACTGCTGTGCTGGATCGACGAGCCGGTGTTGAGCGGCCGGGTGCTGGACGCGCTCAACACCGAGGTCTACAAGCGCTTCCTGGCCGAGGGCATCGAAATCCCCTATCCGAAGCGCGATGTCTACCTCTACTCCCGGCCGGAGCCGGCCGCCGGCGGGACCGACTGACAAAGAAAAGGGGACCTGGTGGTTATTGCACCCAAATAATCACGCCGGCGGCGGCGCTCCTGCGGGTGCATGTTCAATCGATAAAGGCGCGCATTGCAGCTGCGCAGGTCGGATTAGCGAAGCGTGATCCGACGAGGCCTTCACCGATCGATTGGATTCACCCGTCGTCTTGTGACGGTTTGTTGAACAGCTGCTCGAGCTCTGCACGGGCCCGGTCCGAATTCGTCTCGCTGCCGGCCGTGTTCGATTCCTTTGCATTCGCTTCCTCCGGCGTCGCACCGAACAGCGACTCCAGCCCCTTGCGGGCGCCCTGTTCCGCGTCGTGCCCAGCGGGGCTGTAGGCACCCGGCCGGGGCGAGAAATACTGGCAGAAATTGGCCCGCTCACGGTCCAGCGGTGGCTCGGCATGGTCGTGGTCGCAATAGCCGGTCATGCGTGGATTGTAGGACCAGCACAGGCGGCACACGTGCAGGTCCGCCTGGCAGCTGCGGCACAGCTCCAGGCGCCTGATCGGTCGCTGCTCCGGCTTCACTGCCGCACCGCAGCGCCAGCAGACGATTGGCTTTCCCATGACATTGCCAGTCTAGAATAAAAGAAGGGAAAATTCCGGTTTTTTACGCCACAGATGTTTCTCGATCAAATAAAACCAGAATGTCCCCTTTTAACCGGCCGCGACTCCGGCCCCTTTTTTTTTGCTATGGCGAACTGATA
>JAOTTU010000210.1 GCA_029864225.1 Gammaproteobacteria bacterium
GGACTTCATTGTGCAGACCCGCGTCTACGATCATCCGGATGTCCAAAAGAGCTTCGTGCGCGCCGAAGCCGGCAGCGTGCGCGAGGCCGCCCTGATCCTGGAAGGCATCACCTGCGCCGCCTGCATCTGGCTCAATGAACGCCACCTGGCGCAGTTGCCCGGGGTGCTGGATGTGCAGATCAACTACGCCACCCACCGCGCCCGCATTCGCTGGGATGAGAAGCGCCTCCGCTTAAGCGAGATCCTGCAGGCCGTGCGGGCTATCGGGTACGAGGCCCACCCCTACGACCCGCAACGCCAGCAACAGGCCTTCGAGCGCGAACGGCGCACCCACCTGCGCCGCCTCGGTGTCGCCGGCGTGCTGGGTATGCAGGTCATGATGCTGTCCATCGCCCTCTACGTTGGCGACTGGTCGGGGATGGAGACGGCCTTGCGTAGCTTCCTGCGCTGGACCGGGCTGCTGCTGACGGCCCCGGTGCTGCTTTATTCCGCCGCCCCCTTCTACCGCGGTGCCTGGCGCGACCTGCGCAACAGGCGCATCGGCATGGATGTCCCGGTCACCCTCGGTATCCTGGTGGCCTTTGCTGGCAGCCTGTCGGCCACCTGGAGCGGCCAGGGCGAGGTGTACAACGACTCGGTGGTAATGTTTGTCTTCCTGCTGCTGCTGAGCCGCTATTTCGAGATCATGGCGCGCAAGCGCGGCGCCGAGACCGCGGAGCGCCTCGGCCAGGCCTTGCCGGCTATGGCGACGCGCCTGCTCCCCGACGGCGATCAGGAACAGCAGGATGTGGTGCCGGTCGCCGACCTCGGCCCCGGTGACCGGGTGCTGATCCGGGCGGGTGAGACCGTCCCCGCCGATGGCCAAATCGAGTCAGGTAACTCCTCCGTGAACGAAGCCCTGTTGACCGGGGAGAGCACCCCGCTGCGCAAGCACGCCGGTGACGAACTGGTCGGCGGCAGCATCAATGTCGAAAGTCCACTGACTATGACGGTCACCCACGTCGGCATGGATACCGTACTGGCCCGTATACTGCGCCTGCTGGAACGCGCCCAGAGTCAAAAACCGGCCATCACCCGGCTGGCCGACCGCACCGCCAGCTGGTTTGTCAGCGGCGTCATCCTCGCCGCCATTGTGGTTGGACTCTACTGGTGGCAACAGGCGCCGGAGGCCTGGCTGCCCATCGTGGTCTCCGTACTCGTGGTCACCTGCCCCTGTGCCCTGTCACTGGCCACACCCACGGCACTCAGCGCGGCAACCGGCGCCCTGATGGCGAGCGGGCTGTTGCCGGCGCGCGGCAATCGCCTGGAAACCCTGGCACGCTGCACTCACCTGGTGTTCGACAAGACCGGCACCCTGACCCGGGGTGAACCTGCACTCAGCGCCATCCACACCCTATCAGGTCTGTCCGAACAGGAGCTGCTGCACCGGGCCGCAGCCCTGGAGGGTCAGTCCGAACACCCGCTCGGCAAGGCGATCTGCCGGGCGGCGAACGCCCGTGAACTCCCGGGGGTTTCCGGCCTGGAAAACTACCCCGGCGCTGGTATCAGAGGCCGTCTGGATGGCAGGACCTGGTATATCGGCAGCCCCGACTTCATTGGGCAGCACAGCAAGGCCGACGCCAGCGCACTGCAGCGCGCCTCCGAACAGGGTCTACCCGGCACCCGGGTCGTACTGGCCGACACGGACAGGCTGCACGCCCTGTTCATCCTGCAGGATGCCCTGCGTCCAGATGCCCGGGCCAGTGTCGAGGCACTGAAACAGGGTGGCAAACAGGTGCTGTTGCTGACCGGGGACAATCTGCAAGCGGCCCGACAGGTGGCGGACCAGGTCGGGATCGATAGCGTGCATGCCGACATGTCACCACAAGACAAACTCGACGTGCTGCAAGCCCTGCAGCGCAAGGGCGCCGTGGTCGCCATGGTCGGCGACGGTATCAATGATGCGCCGGTACTGGCGGCCGCAGATGTCTCCATCGCCATGCATGATGCCGCCCATATCAGTCACGCCAGCGCCGACATGATCCTGATGTCGGATCAGCTCGGTGCCCTGGCCGAGGGTGCGGCCATTGCCCGCAAGACGCTGCAGATCATCCGTCAGAACCTGAGCTGGGCCATCGCCTACAACCTGATTGCCCTGCCGGCCGCGGCCCTCGGCTATGTGGCCCCCTGGATGGCCGCCATCGGCATGTCCTCCAGTTCGCTGCTGGTGGTCCTCAATGCCCTGCGCCTGACACGCAACAGGCGGGCTCACACAAGCCCTGCGGGCTGATAGCGGGACGCCATGGAAATCATCTACCTGCTGATCCCCGTGTCCCTGCTACTGGTCGGCCTGATGGTATGGGTGTTTTTGTGGGCCGTGCGCTCGGGCCAGTTCGACGACCTGGAGGGCCCCGCCCATCGCATCCTCATGGACGATGATTCGCCGACCATCGAGCCGCCCGACGAGGAAGAAAAAAATAAAGAGTAGGAGCACCTTGTTTATGCCCGGCGCTTAATCGGGTGCAGGTGCGATCAATAAGAAAAAATGATTCGCCACGGAATCCACGGAAGAACACGGAAAGATAAACACACAACAACTACGGTTTCACCCGGGTGCTTATCTACATGTGTTTTTCAAAATTAATTTTTCTTTTTGATATTTCCGTGTTCTTCCGTGGATTCCGTGGCAAAAATCCTGTTCTCTCTGCTTGCTTCACTA
>JAOTTU010000211.1 GCA_029864225.1 Gammaproteobacteria bacterium
TTTCCCTTTGTCTTGATTACACCCTTGACAGAATCCTGTCCAGTGTCCTCTGGGGCAGTACCCGTTTGAGGGTGGCAAACAGGTAGGTCGGAAAGGTCACGTAATATCGAGCCCGCGGCTTACGACATTCCAGTGCGCGGATGACCTTCTTCAGCACGGCCTCGGGCGGCAGGGTGAAGGGGACCACGGGTCCTTCCTTTGTCAGGCGCTGTTCCATCGCCAGGTACCGGTCGCGATAGGCGCTGGATTCCGGGTCGATGTTGCGCTGGTAGGCGGCGAAGGAGTTGGCCCGGAAGCGACTGATGATCGGCCCCGGTTCAACCAGCACCACGTGGATATCGGTATCGAGCAGCTCCAGGCGCATAGTGTCCGCCAGGCCCTCCAGCGCATACTTGCTGGCGTTGTAGGCCCCGCGAAAGGGCAGGGCCACGAAACCCAGCACCGAGCTGTTGTGAATTATGCGCCCATGGCCCTGCCGGCGCATCACCGGCAACACACGGTTGGTCAGTTCGTGCCACCCGAACAGGTTGGTCTCGAACTGCTCGCGCAGAACATCGCGTGCCAGGTCCTCTACCGCACCCGGTTGACCGTAAGCGCCGTTATTGAACAGGGCATAGAGCCGCCCCTTCGTCCGTGCCAGGACTTCATCGACGGCCGCGGCAATCGATGCTGAATTGGAAAGATCCAGTGGCAGGCTTTCCAGCCCGTCGGCTTGCAGCCGCTCCACATCCTCCGGCTTGCGCGCGGTAGCGAACACCCGGTAGCCACGCGCCGCCAGGCCGTCAGCCACGCAGCGGCCGATACCCGAAGAGCAGCCGGTAATGAGTACACTTCTGTCAGTCATTATCAGGTGTAAGCCCTTGTTGTGTTGCAAGGTTATCAGGCACGTACTTTGGCCGGCCGGCGGTCATGGGGCCGCTGAATTGACGGCGACATAACACCTGGAGCAGGATAACTGCTTGAATCAGCGGCCAGTATTTCTTAGTATCGCCGGACATACAAGATTAATGAGACGCCAATAACAACTTCAGGAGGAGTGCCGTGACCAGAAACAATTTAATACCTTCCATCCTCTGCGCTGGCCTTGCCATGGCCCCCCTGCACGCCGGCGCCAAAGGACTGGAGTATTCCTACGCAGAAATCGGTTATTCAAATCTCGATGCTGACAGCGCTGAAGCGGATGGTGTGACGGCAAGGCTATCCTTTGCGGCACTCGATTTTCTCCACGTCAAGGCCGAGTATTCACGTTTGTTCGTCGATAATATCAAAGGCACAAGCAGTGATGATGTTGACTACGATCGCTTTGTAATCGGAGTCGGTGGTAATTATTCGGTGACCAAGAACATCGATGTGCTGGGTACGGTCAGTTATGTGGATGCGGAATTCACCGGTGATCTGAAGGAATCGGAAGAGGGCTACCAGGTCGAGGCCGGGGCCCGGGCCATGGTCGGCAAGAAGGCAGAGCTGAATGCCAGCGTGATCTACCTGGATGTGGGGGATTTCTCGGACACCGGCTTTGGTGCCGGTGCGGTATTCAAGCTGAATAAGGATTTCTCCCTCAGCGCCAATGCACGGCTTTTCGACGAGGATGACCAGACCGAGTTCTTCGTGGGCCTGCGGCTGAATTTTTGAGCCGGCCGGCTTCTCAAAAAAAAAGCCCGCCATCGGCGGGCTTTTTTTATACTGTAGGTTGGGCAAAGCTTCCGCTCCCTGCTCACGTCCCTTACCTACATCCCTGTAGGCAAAGCGCAGCGTGCCCAACATGGGATTTCCCTGCATTATGTTGGGCACGTCGTTATCACTCCTTTGCCCAGGCTACACAAATGAGCGCGCCCGCTACACCGGTTGCAAAGCCGGCTGCTGTTCGGTCTCGAGTTCGTGGCGCGCCTCTTCCTGCTGCAGTGCCCACAGGCGGGCGTAGATCCCTTCGCTGCTCAGCAGTTCCTGGTGGGTACCCTGTTCCACGATGCGCCCGGCATCCATGACCAGTATGGTGTCGGCGTCCACGATGGTAGACAGCCGGTGTGCAATCGCCAGGGTCGTGTGGTGGGCGGCGACCTTGCGCAGGGCCTCGAGAATCAGCTGTTCCGAATGCGAGTCCAGGCTGGACGTGGCCTCGTCGAACACCAGGATGCGCGGGTTCTTGAGGATCACGCGGGCGATGGCCACGCGCTGTTTTTCGCCGCCGGAGAGCTTCAGCCCGCGTTCGCCCACCACCGTTTCGTAGTCCTGGGGCAGGGACATAATGAAGTCATGGATATTGGCCAGCCGGGCGGCCTGCTCGATTTCCTCACGGCTGGCGCCGGGTCTGGCGTAGGCGATGTTGTAGTAGAGCGAGTCGTTGAACAGGACTGTGTCCTGCGGAACGATGCCGATCACGCGGCGCAGGCTGTCCTGGGTCACCTCGCGGATATCCTGCCCGTTGACCAGGATGCGCCCGGAGGAGACGTCATAAAACCGGAACAGCAGCCGCGCCAGGGTGGACTTGCCGGCCCCGCTGGGTCCGACAACGGCAACTTTCTGGCCGGGTGCTATCCGGAAGCTGATGTCATGCAGGATGGGGCGGTCCGCTTCATAGTCAAAGGAGATGTTCTCGAAGCGGACCTCGGCGCTGCCGGCGTCGAGTTCCCGGGCATCGGGGCGGTCGATTATTTCGGGCTTGCTTTCCAGG
>JAOTTU010000212.1 GCA_029864225.1 Gammaproteobacteria bacterium
ACACTGAGCGTGCCGGTCCCGGTCCGGTCCTCCTTGCGCACGCCATGGTCACGCACATGCCGCATCAGATCGAGGTATTGTTTCATGGTTATTCTAATAAATAATATAAATCTACCGCAGAGGCGCAGAGGACGCAGAGTTAATAGTATTCAATTCAATTTATACTACGAATGAAGTCGCTATATACGAATTACTATAATGAAATGTCTTATTCCATCGCCCTGGAATTGTGTTTTTTTACTATAACCTTCTCTGCGCCCTCTGCGTCTCCGCGGTGAATACTTGTTCTTTCAATCACACACTACCAACTAACGGCGCCGTCCTTGCGGCGGTAGGCATACACCATAAACGCCACACCGAAGACGATCATCGGCAGGGTCAGCAGATGCCCCATGGTAAACCAGTCGAAGGCAAGATACCCGATATGCGCGTCCGGGATGCGCACGAACTCCACTCCGAAGCGGAACAGGCCGTAGCACAGCAGGAACAGCCCCGATACCGCCATGGTCGGGCGTGGTTTGCTGGAAAAGGCCCACAGGACAATAAACAGCAGCAGGCCCTCGAGCAGGGCCTCGTAAAGCATGGATGGGTGGCGCGGCTGGGCATCGACATACGGAAACACCATGCCCCAGGGCAGATCGGTCGGTCGGCCCCACAACTCGCCATTGATGAAATTGCCGATGCGCCCGGCCCCCAGGCCGACCGTCACCAGCGGGGCGATGTAGTCGGTCACGAAAAAGAAGCTGCGCCCGGTATGCCGCCCGAACAGCCACATGGCGAACAACACCCCCAGCAGGCCGCCGTGAAACGACATGCCGCCCTGCCAGATACGCAGGATCACCAGCGGGTCTTCGATGAACCCGGGCAGGTTGTAAAACAGGGTGTAGCCGATACGCCCGCCCAGCACCACGCCCAGCGCGATATAGAACAGCAGGTCGCTCATCTCCACGGCCTTCCAGTGGGTGCCGGGGCGCCGGGTGCGTATCCAGCCCAGCCACCAGCCGCCGACAAACCCAACCAGGTACATCAGGCCATACCAGTGCACCTCGAAGGGGCCCATGCTGATCGCGACAGGGTTGATGTCCGGGTATGTCAGCATCATGGAACCTCAGACCGGTAGCAGCCGGCAAAACAATGTTTTCAGATAGGCCGTTTCCGGTATGGCGGGATTGACCGGGTGGTCCATGGCCTGGAATCCCCGCTCCACGACCTGCAGCTGCAGCCCCAGGTGATGCGCGGACTGCTGCAGAATCTGCTGCAGGCGTTCGGCGGGCAGGTGCATGGAGCAGGAGGATGATATCAGGAACCCCCCGGGCGCCAACAGCTGCATGGCTTGCTGATTCAGGCGGCTGTAGGCCTGCTCGCCGTTGCGGATATCCTTGCGGCGCTTGATGAAGGCCGGCGGGTCGACGATCACCACGCCGAAACGCCGGTGCGCCGCGCGCAGGGTCTTGAAGACCTCGAACGCGTCACCGGCCTCCACACCTACAATCTCATCGACCCCGTTGGCCGCTGCGTTTTTCACCAGTAGCTCCTGCGCCAGCGCTGACGCATCCACGCAGCACACCTCGGTGGCGCCGGCACGCGCCGCCTGCACACCCCAGGCACCGACATAGCTGAACACGTCCAGTACGCGCCGGCCCCTGACATACTTGTGCATGGCCAGGCGACTGCTGCGCTGGTCGAAGAACCAGCCGGTCTTCTGGCCCTCGCCGAGCGGCAGCTCGAAGCGCGTACCACCTTCCTCCAGGGTCACCCGCGCGGGGACTGTGCCGATGGTCTCGGTATACAGCTCCAGCTGCTCGAGCTTGCGCACCGGGCTGTCGTTGCGCAGGTAGATGCCCGCAGGTTTCAGCACCAGCTGCAGGGCTTCCAGGATCGCCGCCTTGCAGCGTTCCATGCCAGCCGTGGTGATCTGCACCACCAGCACGTCGGCATAGCGGTCCACCACCAGCCCTGGCAGGCCGTCGCCTTCCCCGTAGACCAGCCGGTAATGCGGTGTTTCGAACAGGGCCGTGCGCAGTGCCCGCGCGGTCTCGATGCGCTGCCTGAAAAACGCCGTATCGAACACGGCCGGCGTGCGCCGGGTCAACAGTCGTGCACAGATAAGGGAGTGGGGGTTGATATAGCCGCTGCCGACGGGCTTGCCGGTCGAGGTCTGGACAACGACAGCCGCGCCCGGTTCGAATCCGCTCAGTGGCGTCTTGCGGGTATCCACCTCGTTGCTGTACACCCACAGGTGCCCGGCGCGCAGGCGCCGGTCCTTGTTTTTTCTCAATAGCACCGCTGGAAGCTGTATCTCGGACATGGTCAATATTTACTGACAGATCAGCGCGCCATTGTACGGCAAACGCTTGCGAATGGCTGTGCGGGTTTGCGCCTCAGGACGGCAACGGGGCGGGCCGGGGCAACTGGCCGGCATTCACAACGAACAACTCAGAATTTGTAGCGTAGCGAGAGCGCAACGGCGTTGACGTTATAGGAGGGACTGGTCTCACCCAGGCTGAGCACGTTGCCGACCGTGTCCGGGGCTACACCGTCGAGGGCCCAGTCATCGCTGTCGTAGCGTTCATGCCAGTACGCCGCATGCAGCGACATGTCATCCTTTAGGCGGTAGGTGGCATAGAGCTTGATGGTATCGAGCTCGGTGTCGAGGTCCGGG
>JAOTTU010000214.1 GCA_029864225.1 Gammaproteobacteria bacterium
GGTGTTCTGTCAGGCCCGGTGCAGGGGGTTGGGGTACGCGGCGCTGGCAAGGGCCTGTGCGCGACAGCCCGCCCGTTACTCGCTGCTTGCCACCTGGACGTTGCGCACCAGGTCGAGTTGGGCAATCAGCGCACCTGCCTTTTGCTTGAAATCCTCCCGGTATTTCTTTTCCAGCGGTTCGGCGCCTGGCAGTTTCATCCGCAACGGGTCGCGGTGAACGCCGTTGACCCGGAGTTCATAATGCAGGTGGGGACCGGTGGCCAACCCGGAGCTACCGACGTAGCCGATGACCTGCCCCTGCTTGACACGCGAGCCCTTGCTCAGGCCGCTCTTGAACTTCGACAGGTGGGCATACAGGGTGCTGTACTTGGTCCCGTGCTGAACGATGATGGCGTTACCGTAACCACCTTTATTGCCTCGGAAGATGATTTTGCCGTTACTGGTCGACCTGATGGGGGTGCCCTTCGGTGCGGCGTAGTCCACGCCCTTGTGGGCCCGGATGCGGTTCAGTACGGGGTGCTTGCGCTTCAGGTTGAAGCGGGAACTGACGCGTGAGAATTCAACGGGTGTGCGCAGGAAGGCCTTGCGCATGCTCTTGCCATCTGGCGAATAATAGTCGGTACGGCCGGACTTGTCTGTGTAACGTACTGCCTGATACGCCTTGCCCTGGTTTACGAAGGCTGCGGCGAGAATGTTGCCGGTATCGATCTTTTCGCCGTCCAGGTACAGCTCCTCGTAGATCAATGCAAACTGGTCACCCTTGCGGATATCGAGGGCGAAGTCGATGTCCCAGCCGAAGATATTGGCCAGTTCCATCGTCAGGCTGTCAGGCAGATTGGCCTCCTGGCCGGCGAGAAACAGCGAACTGTTGATGGCGCCGCTGGCGTTGGCGATGCGCCGCTCCGGTGTGCGGTGTGAGGTGACGATTTCGAAATCATCAGCCTGACGGCGCACTTCCATGCTGCTTAACTCGTCGATCGGGTACTCGAGTTTTACCAGCCCCAGCTCCGGGTTCGTCAGCAGGCGCAGTGCCTGGCCGGGATAGATCTTCTTGAGATTATGTGCCGCGCCGCCGAGTTCCAGTATCTTGTGCAGCTGCTGCGGAGGTATCTCCAGGCGCGAGAAAATCAGTGCCAGGCTGTCACCGGATTTAACAGTGACATCATGCCACTCGTCCCCGAGGGTTGCCGGGATATGCTCCTGAACGGACTGTTCAGCCAGGGAGTTGCTGTCGGCCGCGGCCGGTTCGATGGAGGCTTCGGCTGGTATGGAAACTGATGTCTGATCGGTCTGTGCTGCTACGTGGAGGGGTTTGTCGAGTGAGAGTTGTAGCGGTACGTGCCGTGTTGCCTCGGCCGGCTCCGGATTGAAACCCAGGAGCAGGACCGCAAAACCGACAAGCAGGCCACCCAGCAGCCAGTAGCCCGGCCGCATGATTATGCGACGCGGTCCTGTCGTCATGTGTGACGTGAAGTCACGGTTGCTTAAAGACGGTTGCTTCACGTTTAACCCTTGATTAGTTTGAACTAACTTAACCACAGATGGCGTCTGGGTCAACCGTTTCTTGTCTCCGGCTGCACGTCAATAGGCCGTATCTGTCTATGGTAATCTCTGGTTAGTCACTATGAAGGGGGATGGTTCACAAATGGCGTCATACAAGGATCTTGCGCAGATAAAGCGTGGAACCGAGGAGATACTGGTTGAGGTGGAACTGGTCGAGCGGCTGAAGCAAGGCAGGCCGCTGCGCATCAAGGCGGGATTTGATCCTACGGCTCCCGACCTGCACCTGGGCCATACGGTACTGATCAACAAGCTCAGGCAGTTCCAGGACCTGGGGCATGAGGTGATGTTTCTGATCGGTGATTTCACCGGCATGATCGGCGACCCGACCGGCAAAAACGTGACGCGCAAGCCGCTGACGCGAGAGGACGTCCTGGAAAATGCAATGACCTATGAACACCAGATCTTCAAGATACTGGACCCTGAAAAGACCACGGTACTGTTCAACTCCCAGTGGATGGGCGCGATGAATGCAGCCGACCTTATCCAGGTGGCTGCCAGGCATACCGTGGCGCGCATGCTGGAACGGGATGATTTCAACAAGCGCTATACCAGCAAGCAGCCAATCGCTATTCACGAGTTTCTCTATCCGCTGATCCAGGGGTATGACTCGGTCGCCATGAAGGCCGATGTCGAACTCGGCGGTACCGATCAGAAGTTCAACCTCCTGGTGGGGCGTGAGTTGCAGAAACACTATGGTCAAAAGCCCCAGGTGATTATCACCATGCCGATCCTGGAGGGCCTGGACGGCGTGCAGAAGATGTCGAAATCGCTCAACAACTACATCGGTATCAGCGAGCCGGCCGACGAGATGTTCGGCAAACTGATGTCGGTGTCCGACGAGCTGATGTGGCGCTATTTCGAGCTGCTGAGCTTTCGGTCCATGGAAGAGATCGAGCAGTTGAAGCAGGATGTCGCGCAGGGCGCCAATCCGCGTGACATCAAGTTCCAACTGGGCCAGGAAATTGTCACCCGCTTCCACGACCGGGCGGCCGCCGAGGCGGCCCAGGCAAACTTTGTGGCGCGCTTCCAGAAGGGGGCCATGCCTGACGAGATGCCCGAGGTGGCACTGGAGAGTGAAGCTGGATCGCTGGGCATCG
>JAOTTU010000213.1 GCA_029864225.1 Gammaproteobacteria bacterium
CATTTTGTCTGTCTGCTTTTGCCATACGCAGGTGGCTGAAATTGACTTGAGAAACCCATATAAATAAACCCAAAATGTGTTACCTATGTCCCCGCACACCCGTTACCCTTGTCTCCGGTCTATACACAGGGGGAGTCAGGGGGGTTGAAGTCGGCTCCAGCCCTTGCCCCGGCCCCTTCCCCCAAGGGGAGAAGGAGGTTTCGAGAAACCTATATACCTATGGAGGTCTGGTCGATCTGCAAACCCGGCCCCATGGTCGTCGATACTGAAATCTTCTTCATGTAGATGCCCTTGGCCGATGACGGCTTGGCCTTTTGCAGGTCGGCCAGCAAGGCATTGAGGTTCTCTTTGAGCGCCGCCACCTCAAACCCGACATTGCCGATCGGGCAATGGATGATTCCGGCCTTGTCGGTACGGTAGCGTACCTGCCCGGCCTTGGCATTCCTGACCGCGCCGGCGACATCCTGGGCCACTGTGCCGACCTTGGGATTCGGCATCAGGCCGCGAGGGCCGAGGATCTGGCCCAGCGTTCCCACCACGCGCATGGCATCCGGCGATGCGATAACGACATCAAAATCCATATTGCCCTTCTTGACCTCTTCTGCGAGGTCTTCCAGACCGACGATATCCGCACCGGCCTCCCTAACGGCGTCTGCATTTGCACCGGAGGTAAACACGGCAACACGCACCGACTTGCCGGTACCGTTGGGCAACACCGTGGAACTGCGCACCACCTGGTCCGACTTGCGCGGGTCAACGCCGAGGTTGACGCTGACATCCACCGATTCCTTGAACTTCACTGTCGAGAGTTCCTTCAACAGGCTCAGCGCCTCTTCGATCGGGTACTGCTTGCCCGGGGTGAGCTTCTCCTGGACCGCCTTTGCTCGCTTTGTCAGTTTACCCATGACCTAAGCCTCCTCCACGTCGAGGCCCATACTGCGGGCACTCCCGGCAATGATACGTACGGCCGAATCCAGATCCGTGGCATTCAGGTCCACCATCTTGGTGTTGGCGATCTCTTCCAGCTGGGCACGTGTCACCGTGCCCACCTTGACTGAGTTCGGGGTACTGGACCCCTTCGCAACCCCGACTGCCTTTCTCAGCAACACCGATGCCGGCGGGGTCTTGGTGATAAAGGTGAAGCTGCGGTCGCTATAGACCGTGATCACAACGGGTATCGGGAGCCCCTTTTCGACCTGTTGTGTCTGGGCATTGAAAGCCTTGCAGAACTCCATGATATTCACACCATGCTGACCCAGTGCCGGTCCGACTGGCGGGCTCGGATTGGCCTCGCCTGCAGGCACCTGCAGCTTGATGTATGCCTCGATTTTCTTAGCCATCATTTACTCCTGTGGGTACAAACGCCTCACGGCTCCCCTGTTTAAATGTTCGCGCCCGGCCGCTCACGGCATCCTGCCAACCGCGGCACTTGTATATCCCTGTACATCGCAAAGCGCTCCTGCAGGCATATATTAAGGCTACGCCTTCTCTACCTGGCCGAACCCGAGCTCGACCGGCGTAGACCGGCCAAAGATCAGCACCGACACCCGCAGCCGGCTCTTTTCATAGTTGACTTCTTCCACCACGCCGTTGAAGTCGTTGAATGGCCCATCTGTAACCCGGACCACCTCACCAACCTCGAACAGCACTTTGGGTCTGGGCTTGTCCACACCTTCCTGGACACGCTGCAGGATCAAGTCGGCCTCCCGCTGCGAGATCGGCGCCGGGCGGTCACTGGTCCCGCCAATAAAGCCCATCACCTTGGGTGCATCCTTGACCAGATGCCAGGTGTCATCATTCATTTCCATCTGCACCAGTACATAACCCGGAAAGAACTTGCGTTCACTCCTGCGTTTCGTGCCCTCGCGCATTTCGACGACTTCTTCCGTCGGCACAAGGATCTCCCCGAAATAGCCCTCCATTTCGGCACGCGAAATCCGTTCCTCGAGCGCACGCTTTACCTGGTTCTCAAAACCCGAGTAGGCGTGCACGACATACCACTGCAATGCCATCGATTAGCTTCCCTGACCTGTCAGTATTTGAACTGCCCACAACAAAATCATGTCCAGCGCCCAGAGAAACACCCCGACCAGCAGGACAACGAATAACACGGCCAGTGTGGTCTGCACCGTTTCGGCACGCGTTGGCCAGACCACGCGACGCACCTCGGTCTGGGCGCCGCTGACAAACCCGATCACCTGACGGCCCATGTCGGTTTGTGCCGCGATGAACAGTGCGACAGCCGCCACTGCCAGAATCCCGAGCACGCGCAACACCGCATGCTGGTCTTCAAAATAATAAAAGGCGTATACGCCACCGCACAGCAGCAGGACAGCGGCCCCGAGTTTCAATGAATCCAGCCGCCTGCTTTCCGTATCAACTTTTGCGTTCATGCTTTCCCGGAGACAGATTTTAATCCGTCCCCTTTTCAGATTCGTTGGCAGGCCAGGAGGGAATCGAACCCCCAACCTGCGGTTTTGGAGACCGCCGCTCTGCCAATTGAGCTACTGGCCTAGATATTTCGCGCCCGCGGGGCGCTCCTGCAATAAATTACCAATCACTCGATAATCTTCGAGACCACACCGGCGCCCACCGTACGGCCGCCTTCACGAACCGCAAAACGCAGTCCGTCTTCCATCGCAATCGGCGCAATCAGCGAC
>JAOTTU010000064.1 GCA_029864225.1 Gammaproteobacteria bacterium
AGAAACTCGGATCGCTGGGTGACAAGCAGGCGCGTGTCGGTCGCATCGCGACATCCCTCGCAGACCAACTCGGCTTTAATAATGAGTACGTACAACGCGCGGCCGCCCTGTGCAAATGCGACCTGTTGACCAGCATGGTCTTCGAGTTCCCTGAACTGCAGGGCATCATGGGACGCTACTATGCCACGCATGACGGTGAAGCCGGCGAGGTGGCCGTGGCACTGGATGAACAGTACCAGCCCCGCTTTGCCGGTGATGCCCTGCCCGTGACCTCAACCGGCCAGGCACTGGCGATCGCCGATCGTCTGGATACGCTGGTAGGCATCTTTGCCATCGGCCAGACGCCCACCGGCGACAAGGACCCCTTCGGGCTGCGGCGCGCGGCTCTCGGCATATTGCGTATCCTCATCGAGAAGCGGCTCGACCTGGACCTGCGCTCACTGATCGACACGGCCGCTGCCGGCTTCGCCGATGGCCTGGTC
The DNA here is from genome assembly GCA_029864225.1 of Gammaproteobacteria bacterium. Classification (GTDB taxonomy): domain Bacteria; phylum Pseudomonadota; class Gammaproteobacteria; order UBA9214; family UBA9214; genus CAMYJZ01. The sequence goes on from JAOTTU010000064.1 coordinate 483, forward strand.
ACCGACCTGAATGCGGACGAACTGTTCGGCTTCATGATGGAGCGCCTGCGCGGCTATTACCTGGAACAGGACTACGACGCCGACGAATATGCAGCGGTGCTAGCACGCCAGCCCCGACGCCCGCTGGACTTTGATCAGCGCCTGGCCGCGGTAAAGGCGTTCCGCAGGCTACCCGAGTCGGCCAGCCTGGCCGCAGCGAACAAGCGCATCCGCAACATCCTGCGCAAGGCGGAAACCGCCATACCCGTGTACCATGACCAGGCCCTGTTGCAGGAGCCGGCCGAACAGGCGCTGGCGGCCGCGATCGCCAGGCTCGAGTCAGTGGTAAGCCCGCTGTTCGAAAACCGTGACTACACCGAGGCGCTGCGCAAGCTCGCCGCCCTGCAGGCACCGGTCGACAAATTCTTTGATGATGTCATGGTGATGACCGACGATAGCGCGTTGCGCGACAATCGCCTGGCCTTGCTTAATGCCCTGTCCGGACTGTTTCTGCAGGTTGCCGATATATCGCGCCTGCCGGGTTAGTAGAAACAAGCATTCACCGCACGACTGCAGGTAGAAAGTGAAACCGGGAACCGGTCGAGAGACTGGCCTGGGCCATGCGGGAGGTAGAGCAACGCAGGACACAGTTGCCTAAAAACGCAGAGAACGCCGAGTAAAAAAGAAAAAACTTCTCACCGCAAAGGCGCGCAGGACACAAAGAAGAAATTATTGTTAAAACTCCGACCGGGGAACGAAAAACATACGATCATCTGTCATGGCCGAGGTGCTTTTTTATAGCATGAATTGTGTTTTGACTTTGCGCTTTGCGCCTTTGCGGTGAATAATCTTTATACATGCGATATTGTTTATTGTGTTCTCTGCGTCCTTTGCGTCTCTGCGGTAGATTTTCAATTTTTTAGATGCAATACCAGCCACTGGTACAGTTATGAGTAATAATGATTCCTACAACGATATGCTGGCCGCCGTACAGGCCTTTCATGACAAGCACGATTTCAAGCACACCGGCGGCGAGGAACTGGCCTACCGGGTTGCACTGATGACGGAGGAACTTGGCGAGATCTCGGCTTGTGTCACCAAGGGCAAGGAGACACGCAAGCTTGCCGAGGAATGTGCCGACCTGTTTATACTGCTGATCGGCACCGCCATCGCAGCGGATTTCGATCTCAAGGGTGCCTTATGGGACAAGATGGACAAGCTTATGCAGCGTGACTCGCGCATGATCAACGGCCGTATCCGCGTTTCCGAGTTCAGGGACACATGAGACCGCCTCGATGAAACTGGTTATCCTGGAACGTGATGGGGTCATTAACAATGATATGGATGATGCCGTGACCTCACCCGCCGAATGGCAACCCATTCCCGGCAGCCTGGCGGCCCTAGCCCGACTGCATCGTGCCGGCTGGCGCGTTGTCGTGGCCACCAACCAGTCCGGGATCGCCCGCAAGCGGCTCGATCTCGATACACTAGCGCTGATCCACGATAAGATGCACCGGGCCGTAGCCGAGGCTGGTGGCCTCATCGACGCAGTATTTTTCTGCCCGCATGCAGCGGACGAGGATTGTGAATGCCGCAAGCCCAAACCCGGCCTGTACCTGGATATTGCCCATCGTCTGCGTATCGGCCTGAAAGGCGTACCGGTTATCGGCCACTCACTGAATGACCTGCAGGCGGCCCGTGCGGTGGGTGCTCTCCCGATTCTGGTCAAGACCGGCAAGGGTTCCGAAACCCTCGCCCACCCCGATCTGGGTTCGGATGTCTCCGTGTTCAGAGACCTGACCAGTGCGGTGGATGCCCTGTTGGCCCCCAATGCCGGCTAGCTGCCAGACCTGTTAAATGCCACAACCCAATAATGAACAACCTTCCCGGCCTGTCCTGTTAGTGCGCGCCACGGCCTTCTGGATCGTGTTTGCGCCAACCACCGTCATCGCGGCCATCCTCGTTGTACTGATGTTCCCGTTCCCGCTCACCAGCCGCCAGGCATTCGTTATCACTTATGTGCGCTTCATACTCTGGTGGCTGCGCATCACCTGCAAACTCGACCATGAAATACAGGGCATCGAGCATATCCCCCCCGATACCGGTATCGTCTTTTCCAAGCACCAGTCCACTTGGGAGACCTTTGCCATTCAGATCATATTTCCGGCGCAGATCTGGGTCACCAAGCGCGAACTGCTCTGGGTCCCGTTCTTCGGCTGGGCACTGGCACTGATGAAACCGATCGCACTCAACCGCGGCAGCGGACGTGCCGCCGTCGAACAACTGGTCAAGCAAGGCATGGAGCGCCTCGACGCGGGCCTGTGGGTCATCCTGTTTCCCGAGGGGACCCGGGTGGCGCCAGGCAGGAAGGGGCGTTACAAGATCGGTGGCGCGGTACTCGCTGAGCGTTCCGGCTACCCGATCATCCCCGTTGCCCATAATGCCGGCGAATACTGGCCGCGCCGCAGCTTTATCAAATACCCTGGCACCATTCAGGTACGCATCGGGGCGCCGATTTCATCCAACAGTAAATCTGCCCAGCAGATACTTCAGGAGGCCTCCGGATGGATTGAATCCAGCATGACTGAGATCACCACCCTGAAGGACTGAGTATCGACCCGGATGCACCCCCTGCCCGCCAGGTTCCACACCCCAGAGCAAACACCTGTAAGACCTATATTTATAGTTTACCCTATATATTATGCCTGCTCTTGTTGCAGACCACGCTTGTGCAGACTCCAGCGGCTGGGTTCAAGCCCAGCCAAAAACAGGATATTAAAATAATGCATGCATTAATATTAGTGTAATCAAAAATATTAACTAATTGATTATATTGAAAACAGCTCTGCTCAAAAAAATTAACTATGCGATAAACCGGGCCATCACTCACCCCCATACCGCACTCACCCGACCGTCTTCAGCCAGCCAGTCAGGGGGTATCAGATATCCAGGTTGGAAACCGTCAAGGCATTTTGCTCAATGAAATCCCGGCGTGGTTCCACATGATCGCCCATCAGGGTAGTGAAGATTTCGTCCGAACCCACGGCATCCTCGATCTGTACCTGCAGCAGTCGGCGGGTCGCCGGGTCCATGGTGGTCTCCCATAGCTGTTCGGGATTCATCTCGCCCAGGCCCTTGTAGCGCTGGATATGCTGGCCGCGCTTGGCCTCATCCAGCAACCAGGTCAATGCCTGCTTGAAGGAGTGCACCACTTCCCGGCGGTCCCCGCGTTGCACATAGGCGCCTTCCCCGAGCAGCCCATCCAGTTGGGTACCCAGGGCGGTGATACGCTCGTATTCGCCGGTCGTGAAAAACTCGCTGGTGAAGCTTTGCTCGGCGGCCACGATACCATGGGTCCACTTGCTGAATTTGGCGACAAAACCGTTCTCCTCCGCGTTCGGTTCCACCTCGACGGTATAACGCTTGCCGGCAGGTTGGCTTGCGTTCATGCGCAGTTCGAGCTCCTTGAACCAGGCGCTCACGGCCTCGGTATCCTGCACTGCAGTCGCTTCGAGTATCGTCATGTAGATCATCTTTTCAAGGATGTCGGTATCGTAGCGGCGCGCCAGGCGGCGGATGGTCGCCATCACCGCCATGTATTGGCTGGCCAGCGCCTCCAGGGCGGTGCTGCTCAGGGGGGGGGCATCCGGATTGACATACAGCTGCGCCTTGTCGACCGCCGCCTGCAAGAGCAGAGCATTTAACGATGCATCATCCTTAACATATTGTTCTTGTTTGCCTTTTTTAACTTTATAGAGTGGCGGCTGGGCAATATAGATATACCCGCGCTCGATCAACTCATGCATCTGACGATAGAAAAAGGTCAACAGTAGGGTGCGGATATGAGAACCATCCACGTCAGCATCCGTCATAATGATGATGCGGTGGTAGCGTAATTTGTCAGGGTCGAATTCCTCCCGGCCGATGCCGCAGCCCATGGCTGTGATCAAGGTGCCGACCTCGACCGAGGACAACATCTTGTCAAAGCGCGCCTTCTCTACATTCAGAATCTTGCCCTTCAGCGGCAGGATGGCCTGGTTCTTGCGATTGCGCCCCTGCTTGGCTGAACCGCCCGCAGAATCACCCTCGACCAGGAACAGTTCGGACAGGGCCGGGTCGCGTTCCTGACAATCGGCCAGTTTGCCCGGCAGGCCGGCCACGTCCAGGGCGCCCTTGCGGCGCGTCATTTCGCGCGCCTTGCGGGCGGCCTCGCGGGCACGGGCCGCATCCACGATCTTGGATGTGATCGCCTTGGCCTCTGCTGGATTCTCCAGCAGGTAGTTCTGGAACTGTTCACCGACCTGGGACTCGACAATTCCCTTGATTTCCGAGGACACCAGCTTTTCCTTGGTCTGCGACGAAAACTTCGGGTCCGGCACTTTCACGGACAGCACTGCGGTCAGGCCTTCGCGGGCATCATCACCGGTGGCCGAGACTTTGGCCTTGCGCATGATGCCCTCTTTCTCCATGTACTGGTTCAGGGTCCGCGTCAGGGCACTACGAAAACCTGCCAAATGGGTACCCCCGTCACGCTGGGGAATGTTGTTGGTAAAGCAGAAGATGTTTTCCTGGTAGGAATCGTTCCACTGCATCGCAACCTCGACCCCGACGTCGTCCTTGTCACCGTTGAAATAGAACACGGTCGGATGCAGCGGGGTTTTATTACGGTTGAGGTGCTTCACGAAGGCCTTGATGCCGCCCTGGTATTCAAATATATCCTCTTTGTCGGTACGCTTATCGACCAGCCTGATGCGTACACCGGAATTCAAAAAAGAAAGCTCTCTCAGTCGCTTGGCAAGGATATCGTAGTGGTATTCGGTATCCGTAAAGATCTCTCTGCTGGGCTTGAAACAGACCTCGGTGCCGGTCTTGTCAGTCTTACCGATGCTCTCCAGTGGCGCCTGAGGCTCACCCAGATGATATTCCTGGGTAAAGATCTGGCCATCGCGCTGTATGGTCAGGCGCAGGTATTCAGACAGGGCATTCACCACCGAGACACCCACGCCGTGCAGTCCTCCGGACACCTTGTAGGAATTGTCATCGAATTTACCACCGGCGTGCAAAACGGTCATGATGACCTCGGCCGCTGAACGTCCCTCCTCCGGGTGCATGTCGACCGGGATGCCACGCCCGTCGTCCGTAATGGTGACGGATTGATCGCTGTGCAGAATGACATTGATTTCATGGCAATGGCCGGCCAGCGCTTCATCAATGGCATTGTCGACGACCTCAAACACCATATGGTGCAGACCGGTGCCATCATCTGTATCGCCGATGTACATACCCGGCCGCTTGCGCACGGCGTCCAGGCCTTTGAGTACCTTAATATTGGATGATGTATAGGAATTGATGTCGGTCATGGCAGAATCCTTGGATTAACCGAGTCATTGTACCACTTCCCGTATGGTGCCATGTTCCACGTGGAACCTTTTGTGTACTGGCCACGCGCCAAGATCCAGCGAGCGGGTATCGATCGCGGTCACGAAGACCTGGGTCTCCAGCTCAGCCAGCCCCGAGAGAACCCGTGCCTGGTATTCGACATCCAGTTCACTGGCAAGGTCGTCCAGCAAAAAGATGCCCTTCGGTACCTCCAGCGCATGCTGCAACTTCACCTGTCCCAACAGGAAGCCGACAATAATGCTCTTTTGTTGTCCCCGGGAATAGTGAGTCCGGGCGGGCCAGTCATCCACCAGCACGGCATAATCCGCCCGGTGTGGCCCGGGCTGCGTGTAACCCCGAGACCGGTCCTTATCCAGCGATTTTTTCAGGGCCTCCGCTAACGTCAGGTCCTTCGCCCAACCCGACTGGTAACGGATAGCGAATTTTTTTCCGGGAAGCAGGAGCGTCAGTTCCCGGGCAACATGCCCGGAGAGGTCCTTGAGGTAATCGCGCCGCAACCGGTCCAGGGAAGTGGCCGCACTAACCAGTTCACTGTCCCAGACCGTAACCTGTACCGCTGGTGCATGATCTCTCAGGGCCGCGTTGCGCTGGCGCAAGGCACGTGCGTAGCGCTGCCAGGCATTCCGGTAACCGGGTTCCACGTGAAACAGCGCCCAGTCGAGCGACTGGCGCCGGTAGCGCGGACCCCCGCTCAGGATATTGGCGGTATCGCCGGTCATGAGATGGATGGGAAAACGGCCCGCCAGATCGGAAAGCCGTCGCAGCGGCCGGCCCTCCAGGTGTATTTCATAGTTCCCGGGTCGGCGCTGGATCCCGACCGGGATAACCCGACCGTCCGGCAAACCGACGCGCCCGACCACGCGAAAGGCCGCCTGCCCATGGCGGATCAGCTGGTTGGGATCAGTCGTTCGAAAGGAATGCACCCGTCCGAGACAGTACACGGCCTCCAGCAGGCTGGTCTTACCCGCTGCATTGGGGCCAGTGATCAGATTCAGGCCGGGGGAAAAGGCAAGTCGCGCGGTTTCGATATTTCGGAACTGTCCGATATCGAGTCGCTGCAGTCCCGTGGCTAGAGTTGGCAATGAATCAAGTAGCTACCGTAGTGAGCCACGATCACAGGCGCATCGGCATAACCACATAACGGCAGTCATTCACCCCCGGGGCGTGGATCAGTGCGCTGCTGTTCGCATCACTCAACAGGACTTCCACCTCCGGGCTTTGAATGGCACCCAGCACGTCCAGAAGATAAGTCACGTTGAAACCGACTAGCAGGGGTTCATGCTCGAAAGCGACCTCGATCTCCTCTACCGCCTCCTCCTGTTCAGGGTTATGTGCTTGAATTTTAAGTATATTTTTTGAAATATCCAGACGAATCCCGCGGTATTTTTCGTTGGATAATATCGATGTCCGGGTCAGTGCCTGACGCAACACCTCGCGGTTGATCACCAGGCTCTTGTCGGCCCCCTTGGGAATGACGCGGTGGTAGTCCGGGAAACGCCCATCGATCAATTTGGAGGTAAAACGCAACACACTGGTGGTGATACGGAGATGATTGCTGCCGATCTCGACCTGCACCTCGGCATCGTCCTCCTCCAGCAGCCGGTGCAATTCCTGCACGCCCTTGCGCGGTACGATGACCTGTTGCTCGGTGTTAGCGCCGGTGTCCAGTGCGAACTCGCATAACGCCAGCCGATGACCGTCGGTGGCCACACCCCGCAAGACACCGTTGGCCGCCTCCAGCATCAAGCCATTCAGGTAGTAGCGCACATCCTGCTGGGCCATGGAAAAGGCGGTACGGTCGATCAGTCCCCGCAGGTCGTTTTGCGCGACCGCCAGCTTGCTCGCACTCTTGATCTTGTCGACCACCGGAAATTCGCTGGCCGGCATGGTGGCCAGGGTAAAACGACTATTGCCGGAACGGATGTGCGCGCGCTCATTCTTGATGGAAATATCGATGTCCGCCGCTTCGGGCAAGGTGCGACAGATATCCAGCAGTTTGCGTGCCGGCAGCGTGATATCACCGGTCTCGGTGACCGCGACCTGTGCCTGTGCCTGCAACTCGACTTCGAGATCAGTGGCCGTCAGCTTGAGACTTTTCCTGGTGGCATTGAGCAGCACATTACCCAGTATCGGAAGAGTCTGACGGCGTTCAACAACACCGACTACCTGTTGCAGGGGTTTGAGCAGGGTTTCACGCTGTACGGTAAATTTCATAATAGATATATTTAAATATTTAAAGACTATTGTTAATGTAATTAGGCCTACCGAATACTGTGGGTAAGCAGTATAAACACTTTATCTACAGTCAGTTGCAAAGAGTATATCTGTTATTGAAAGCTCGTGATCAACAGTGGGCAAGCTGTGGATAACAGGGGATAAAAATAGCGCAAATTGTTATCCACACCTTACCCACATCATGTCGTCATGGTTCTCAACAGGTTGCTATAGTCCTCATTGATGCGCGCATCGCTGTCCTTGAGTTCAACCACCTTGCGGCAGGCATGCAGGACGGTGGTATGGTCGCGGCCACCGAAGGCATCACCAATTTCGGGCAGACTGTGCGTCGTCAGTTCCTTCGCCAGAGCCATGGCGATCTGGCGCGGCCGGGTAATGGTACGGCTGCGGCGTGGCGACAACAGGTCGGCCACGCGGATCTTGTAGTATTCAGCCACCACCTTCTGGATGTTGTCGATGGTCACCAGCTTGTCTTGCAGGGCCAGCAGGTCGCGCAGGGCCTCCTTGGTGAACTCCAGGGTGATGGGCCGGCCGGTGAACCGGGCGCTGGCCATGACGCGACGCAGGGCGCCTTCCAGTTCGCGGATGTTGGACTGGATGCGCTTGGCAATGAAAAACGCCACGTCATCCGGTAGCTCGATATTGTTCTGGGTGGCCTTGTTCATGAGAATGGCCACGCGGGTTTCCAGTTCCGCCGGTTCGATGGCAGCGGTCAGACCCCAGCCGAAACGCGACTTGAGGCGCTCTTCCAGGCCATTGACCTCTTTGGGGTATCGGTCACAGGTCAGGATTACCTGCTGCTGACCTTCGAGTAACGCATTGAATGTATGGAAGAATTCCTCCTGCGAACGCTCCTTTCCGGCAAAGAACTGGATATCATCGATGAGCAGGGCATCCACTGTCCGGTAGTAGCGCTTGAACTCGTTGATGGCGTTATGCTGCAGCGCCTTGACCATGTCGGCGACGAAGCGTTCCGAGTGCAGGTAGATCACGCGCGCAGCGGGGTTGCGCTCCAGGATCAGGTTGCCCACGGCATGCATGAGGTGGGTCTTGCCGAGACCGACACCGCCATAGATGAATAGCGGGTTGTAGGCCCCGCCCGGGTTTTCGCCGACCTGGATGGAGGCCGCGCGCGCCAGCTGATTGGACTTGCCGCCGACAAAGGAATCGAAGGTGAACTCAGGGTTCAGGTTGCTCTTGTACTGTACCGGTGCCGGCTGGTCTGCCACACCGGCCCCGGGGGCAACGGCCGGTGCCGGTGCCGTCAGCGGGTCTGGCGCCCGGTTGCTGCTGCCGATATCGAGCTGCACCCTGGTGGTGGTGTCCGGACCGAGGTCATGCAGGGTGCGGGAGATGATATCGAAGTGGTGTTTCCTGACCCAGTCGAGGACGAACTGGTTGGGTGCCAGCAGGCGCAGGCTGTCCGGGGTCTCGACGGCGTGCAGGGGGCGTATCCAGGTGTTGAACTGTTGCTCGGGTATTTCGTGTTCAAGACGAACCAGACATTGTTGCCAGAGCGACACCCCCACCAGTCAAATCCCCCTTTTGTTGTTGCAAATCGGCTACCGAGGGGCAGCAGTCTATACCTGTCGCTGAAAGTTATCCACACCCTGAGACGGCGGTCGGGGTACTTTTCCGGTTGACAGTGCGGGCGTTAAAACAGTACCCTTTGCGGCCTTTTCCCGCCCGCCGGTGGCGTGGACTACTTCATTGTTATTTTTGGGATTTGGTGTGCCATGAAAAGAACATTTCAACCCAGCAACCTGAAGCGCAAGCGGACCCACGGGTTTCGTGCCCGCATGAGTACGAAGAGCGGCAGGGCCATTATCAAGGCACGTCGCGCCAAGGGCCGCGCTCGGCTGGCTGTCTGAAGCGGCATCCTGCGTCCAGGCGTGACGCGTTTCCCACGGCAGGCGCGTCTGACAGAGCCCGCCGAATTCAAACGGGTTTTTGATGGCTGCCGCTGCAAGGCAAGCGACCGCTGGTTCACGGTATTGGCCATCCCAAATGGCCGGGAGTCCCCGCGATTGGGTCTGGTTGTCTCCCGCAAGGCGGCGCGCAGAGCCGTGGCGCGCAACCGGATCAAGCGCCAGCTTCGGGAAAGCTTCCGCCATACGCAGACCCGGCTGGGGGGGCTGGACATCGTCGTCATCGGACGCCCCGGCATCGACCTGCAGGACAACAAGGCCCTCGCCCAGGCCCTCGAAAATATCTGGACACGATTGATCAAGACATGCGCTGGCTTGTAATACAGCTCATCAAAGCCTATCGGTTGCTACTCAGTCCCTGGCTGGGCGGACACTGCCGTTTCCATCCCACCTGCTCCTGTTATGCCATTATCGCCATTGAACGCTTCGGCGTGCTGCGCGGCAGTGTGCTGGCCGTCCGCCGCCTGTTACGTTGCCACCCGTGGCACGCGGGTGGCAACGACCCGGTGCCCGACAAGGATGTGAGTCACAGCCATGGATAACCAGCGTTTGTTCCTGTTCGTTGCGCTCTCCTTCGTGATGCTGCTGTTATGGCAGGCCTGGATGGAGGACTACGGTCCCCGGC
>JAOTTU010000215.1 GCA_029864225.1 Gammaproteobacteria bacterium
GTAACTCGCGGAACAGTCGGTCCTGTTCCTCCCAGCTCAGTGGATAAGGCCTACGAGTCTTGCCCTGTTCCATTTCGATCAACGGTGGTGCGTCCAGCCACGACATGCCATTGGCGTGACGCCAGACTCTGGCCGCGAGATTTAGCACTCGACGAACGCAGCTCAACTCCTTATTGATCGTGCCGGCAGATACCCCGTCCGCGCGACGGGCCCGGCGATAGCTGGCCAGTGTGTCATTGTGAATACGATCTAACCGCATCTGTCCGATATGCGGCATGACCCGGTCGAACGCATACACGTATCGCTCGAGGAGCTTCTTGTGCTGATTGTCTTCCAGGAATTTGATCGCTGCTTCTTGAAACGTCCGTGTCGGCCGAATGCCATAGACCATGGCGTTACGAATCTCGTTCAGGCGGAACGTCAGGTACTGTTCCGCCTCCGCGAGGTTAGTCGTGCCACAGCTTTCTGCCACTCTTCCGTATCCCTTGATTCTCTTGTCGATCCACCAGATGTGGCCTCTTTTCTTGAGGCCAGGTGATTTTCTGCGTCCCATGTCTTACTCCTTTCGGCGGGACGCCCATTGCACGACATATAGTCGTCCACCCAGGCGTCGAGTTCAAGCCGGTCGAAGGCAACGCCCTGTCGACCGATGCGAATGCATGTAAGGAATTGCCGAACCTCGGCATTGAAGTGGTTGCGGTCCATGCCGAGGTAGAACGGCGCATCCCGCAGGCGAATGAATCGCGGCAGCAGTGCCGGTGTGGCTGACGCTTTTCGGTTAGCGGTTTTGCCAGTCATTGCTCCGAACCTCGATTCGCCGGCGGTGTTGGTTCAAGTGCCGGCCGTCCGGCTTTGAGCGCGCCGCGAATGCCGCTCGGCCGGACCCAAGGCCCGTTGAGCCGCTCGATCCAACCGTCGTGATCGAGCGCGAGAATCAACAGCCGTACGGTCAACCAGTGCCGGTAGCGTGTGCCGCTGGCACACTCACCGGTCCGTTCCACCAGATACCAGCGCAGGTGCTTCAATTGCCATTGGTAGGGACCGACCTGCCAGCGCCGCCAGATGGTTCGGGCAATGTGTCCGGTCCGGGCGAGATGCTGGCGCACAGTGCCGCGCCTTGACCCTGGCAGCCTGTTTGCCAGCAGCGACCGTGCCTGGCGTGCCGCCGCCCGATGATTCGCGGGCCGGCTCATCGGGCACCGCCGATGTAGGTGGCGACCACCTCAATGCGGCCGTGCCCCAGTTCCTGCGCAATGGTCTGACGTGCCGCACGGTCAATGCCTCGATTGGCACATGGCTTGCCGGCGATCACTGGAGCAGCTGACCCAGTCAACTGCTTGTAGCGATCGCAGGCATAGGCAGCACGTAGATCGTGAATCTTTTTCAGACCGTAGTCGTCTCTGACGGTGGCCCAGACATGATGGACTTTCGAGTTCCACTGCCGCCAGGACAGATCGGGCGGTATCAGATTACGGCCTTGTCCCTGAGCCTTGGCCGCTCGGATCAGGCAACCGATCGCAGCACCCGAAACCGGGACCCAGCGATCAACACGATGACCCCGTCCGCCCTTGGTGCCAGCGGTGATATTGACTGCACCGTGTTTCTTCATCTGACCCAATGCGACCCGTGCATTGAGCAGGGAGGCTTCTTTTAGACGCAGCCCGAGTGCCCGGGCGACTTCCACCATCGCCGCGATCCGCTCGTGCCCGTTCTGGCGCAGGCGGTCGGCACACTGGCGCACGACTCCTTGATTAAGACCTGTCGGTGGGTCGGTTCGCACCCGTGATCGCTGACCAACCAAAGCCGCTGGCGCAACGCGGATTTGCCGGTCATCTCGCATCGCGTGCATCACGACGTTGACCGACGACAGCAGGTTCTGCGCGTAGGCTGGCGACATCCCAGCAGCAACTTCTTTATTGAGTGACCGGCCGTAGTCCTCAACGATGTCCGTATCGACGGACTGCGCATCGCGGATCTCGCGCTCATCGTGACACCACGTGGCGAACCGTCGCCAGCGCTCGGCGTGGCCGGCAACTGTCCCGTAGTGTCCGTTGCCGTACCGATCCCTCAGAGCCTGTCTGCCCGCCCAATCCATCTGTTTGCCGTAACCGAAGTTACGGTGACCACCCACTTTCTTCATGACGTTCTCCTCTATCCAAATCGGGGTTCTCGTTTCGGTTTCTCACAGCGATTCCTGGTATCGGTGAGTGATAAACCGCGGATAGGCTGGCGGTCACAGCGTGAGGGCCTCATTGCGAGGCCGGTGCAGCGCGATGCGCTGTTCGTTAAATTCCCCTGGTACTCACACCCCAGAACAACCCAAAAGGGCCGCGGAATCGGGTGCGGGCTGCGCCAGTCAGTCCGTCGACTGGCCGCCGGGCAGGGAGTTTTGACGGCTATGACATCGTGCCTTGGCACGGTCAAAGCCTGTTGGGACGCAGACTTGCGCCAGTTTCAAGAGGCCCGTCTCTGTGCGGCGCTAGGGCGCTCACAAAGACGGGCTGAGTTGCAACAGGGGTTCGACACAGAACATCACTGGGTCACGCATCCGGCATGACGGCAGCAAGGACAGCGTCGCGTTGTTGCGGCTTGCTAAAGAGTTGCACCAGGGACTGGCGCAATGGACAGAGCTGGCGCAGA
>JAOTTU010000065.1 GCA_029864225.1 Gammaproteobacteria bacterium
CTGAGCACCGGGATGCTGAAGGCGGCCTGGATATACTGGTCCAGGTTGCCGGTCGGCAGCGGCAGCACAAGTGACTGGTTCCTAAGGACTAATTCCTGGCTCATTCAGTCGTTCTCCATTTGATCGGGCTAATTTTAGCACTCTAGTCTATAGAGTGCCAATTGACTGTAAAGTTGCAGAAGAAACGGCCTGTTAAAGAGAACCTTGAGGCGAGGGCGGGAGACAAGGGCGGGCGTCTGGCCTGATCCGCTGGCGGGCCCGGCTTCAGGACGGTTCGATGGCGCTGAGATGGCGTCCTACCGCCAGCCAGGAACCCAGCAGACCCAGTACGATTCCGCTGCCCAGCAGCAACAGCAGCAACTGCAAGGGCAGTGTCTGCAGGGCGAAGTTGCTCTGGTAGAGCCCGGCGAGGTGCTGCACCGGCCCGGCCAGCAGCCAGAAACTGATTTCCACTATTAGCCAGGCAACGCCGGCACCCAGGACCCCATACCAGATGCCGCTGTAGAGAAACGGACGTCGGATGAAACTGTTGGTGGCGCCGATCAGCTTGGTGACCACAATTTCCTCGCGCCGGTTCTGGATCTCCAGGCGGATGGTATTGCCCACCACCAGCAGCACGGCCAATGCCAGCAGGGCGCCGATCACCATGACGCTGCGCCGGGCGATGTCGAGCATGGCGGCCAGACGCTGGACCCATTGCAGGTCCAGTTGCGCCAGCTCGGTTTCCGGCAGCGCCCGGAACTTCTGCAGCAGTGCGCCGGCAGACTGCGGATCGCTGTGCCCCGGGCCGGGTGTCACCAGCAGGACCACCGGCAGCGGGTTCTCGTCCAGCGCGCCGAGCACGTCGGCGAAGCCGGAATGCTGACCGAATTCCTCCAGCGCCTCGGCCGGGGTAATCAGGGTGACCTCGGCAATCTCAGGCCAGCTGCGTACCTGCCCTGCCAGGGTGGCAGCCGCGGTTTCCGCCACCCCGGCCTTGAGGAACACTGACAGGCTGGCCTGTCCGTCCCAGGAACCGCTGAGGCGATCCAGGTTATCGAGCAGCAGGTACATCCCCGTGGGCATGGCCAGGGCGATCCCGAGCACGGCGGTGGTCATCAGGCTGGATACCCAGCTGCGGTAGAGCCGGCCGAGACTGTCAAAGGCGACCTGGGCATGGCGCAGTAGCCAGGTCCGCGGCGAGAGCCGGCGGCGCAGTGACTCACTCCAGTGATGCGGTGAGCGGCGCCGGTTGCTGCGTGCGCGGTTCATGCGGAGGCCCTGACAGTGTGCAGCAGGCGTCCATGGTCCAGTGTGATGACCGGGTAATCGAGCTGCTCGATCAGGGCGATGTCATGGCTGGCGATGAGTACGGTGACCCCGACCTGGTTGAACAGGGCGAACAGGTCCATGATCTCGCGCGACAATTCGGGGTCAAGGTTGCCGGTCGGTTCGTCGGCCAGCAGCAACAGGGGCTTGTTGACCACGGCGCGGGCGATGCCGACGCGCTGCTGTTCGCCCCCGGAGAGGGTGATGGGGTAGAGGCGTTCCTTGCTGAGCAGGCCGACCTTGTCGAGCGCAGCACGTGCCCGGCGTCCGACCTCCTGGTGGCGATAGCCGGCGATAATCAGTGGCAGGGCGACATTGTCGAACACGGTACGGTCAAACAGCAGGTGATGGTTCTGGAAAATGAAGCCGATCTTGCGACGGATGAACGGGATGCGTCGCCGTCTGATGCGCGATACATTCTGGCCATCGACAAAGACCTGGCCACGGGTCGCGCGCTCGATTATGGCGATCAGCTTGAGCAGTGTGCTCTTGCCGGCGCCGGAGTGCCCGGTAAGAAAGGCCATGGCGCCGTCTTCCAGCTCGAGGCTGATGTTAGTCAGCGCCTCGAACCCGCCCGGATAGCGTTTGCTGACATTGTCGAAACGAATCATGATTTAACAGTTTGTGTTTTCACCGCAGAGACGCAGAGGGCGCAGAGTGAAAAAACTCTCACCGCAAAGGCGCAAAGGGCGCAAAGTATAAAAAACATTGTTTAAAACCATCATTAAAACTCACAAGGGGGGATTTGCTGCAAACGCTTGATCCTGTACCGCCTCCATGGTTAGTCAGCTTCACTGCGATTATAAAGAAGTTCGTTTTAGCACTTATTTTGACTCTGCGTCCTCCGCGTCTCTGCGGTTAATGTTGCTCTTTGCGTCCTTTGCGTCTTTGCGGTGAATAGATATTTTACTGCTCCTCCGAAGTAAACAGGGCATCCACGAACTCCGCTGCATCGAACTCGCGCAGGTTCTCGATGCCCTCGCCGACGCCGATGAAACGGATGGGAATGCCGAGCTTCCTGGCGATGGCGAAGATGATGCCGCCCTTGGCGGTACCGTCAAGCTTGGTCAGGGTGATGCCGGTCAGTCCCACGGCCGCGTTGAACTGCTGGGCCTGACTGAGGGCATTCTGGCCGGTGCCGGCATCGACCACCAGCATGACCTCATGGGGCGCGCTGTCATCCAGCTTGCTCAGCACCCGCTTGATCTTCTTCAATTCTTCCATCAGGTTTACTTGCGTGTGCAGGCGGCCAGCGGTATCGGCGATCAGCACGCCGATGTCGCGTGCCTGCGCCGACTGCAGGGCATCGAAGATCACCGAGGCCGCGTCGGCGCCCTGTTGCTGCGCCACGACCGGGACATTGTTGCGCTCGCCCCAGGTCTGTAGCTGTTCCACGGCCGCGGCGCGGAAGGTGTCGCCGGCGGCCAGCATGACCTTGTGGCCCTGTTGCTGCAGTCGGTGGGTGAGCTTGCCGATAGTGGTGGTCTTGCCGGCGCCGTTGATACCGACCATCAGGATCACGTAGGGCCGGGTGCCTGCCGGAATCGTGAGCGGCTGACTGCAGGGCGCGAGTATGGCCTGCATGTCCTCCCGCAGGGCTCTCATCAGGGCATCGGCATCATTCAGTTCCTTGCGCGAGACGCGCCGGCCGAGGTCATCGATGATCTCGCGCGTGGCCTCCACGCCGACATCGGCAACCAGCAGCGTGGTCTCGATTTCCTCCAGCAGTTCGTCGTCGATGGCCTTGCCGCCGAGCACCAGTGCGGCGACGCCATCCGTCAGGCTGTGGCGGGTACGGGCCAGACCGGACTTGAGCCGGGCGAGCAGGCCGGTCTTCCCGGGTGTATCTGAATCACTGCTGGACTTGTTTTTCCGGAAACCAAGCATGGATAAAATTGTCTGTGATAGGGTTGCAGTAATGGCAGACGCTGCGGTGAGTATCCTATCATCCCACAGCCGTTCGGGTTAACAGATAAGATTTCGGAGAAATTACATGCGCGTTGTATTGATTGTGGTACTGCTCCTGTGCAGCCAGCTGGTGCTGGCACGCGGGGCGGTGCATGAATACCAGCTGGATAACGGCATGAAGCTGATCGTCAAGGAAGACCATCGCGCCCCGGTGGTCGTCACCCAGGTGTGGTACAGGGTCGGCGCCAGTTACGAACACGACGGCATTACCGGGATCTCCCACGTGCTCGAGCACATGATGTTCAAGGGCACCAAAAACCATGAGGCGGGTGAGTTTTCCCGCATCATCGCCGAGAACGGGGGCAGCGAAAATGCCTTTACCAGCCGCGACTATACCGCCTATTTCCAACGCCTGGAGCAAAGCCGCCTGCCGGTGAGTTTCGAGCTGGAGGCGGATCGCATGCGCAACCTGCAGCTGGATGAGTCCGAGTTTGCCAAGGAACGCAAGGTCGTCATGGAAGAGCGCCGCCTGCGTACCGAGGACAAGCCCACCTCGCTGACCTATGAACAGTTCCAGGCCACGGCCTTCACCAGCAGTTCCTACCGTAAC
The DNA here is from genome assembly GCA_029864225.1 of Gammaproteobacteria bacterium. Taxonomy (GTDB): domain Bacteria; phylum Pseudomonadota; class Gammaproteobacteria; order UBA9214; family UBA9214; genus CAMYJZ01. Next base: position 3,827 of record JAOTTU010000065.1, read on the forward strand.
CCCACCATCGGCTGGATGGACGATCTTGAGAACCTGCAGCTGGACGACCTGCAGGTCTGGTACGAGCGCTGGTATGCACCGAACAACGCGGTTCTCGTGGTCGTCGGTGATGTGCAGCCCGATGCGGTCTTCAAACTGGCGAAGCAGCATTTCGGGCCGCTCAAGCCCGAGCAGATCCAGGCACCCAAGCCGCGCATCGAGCCGCCGCAACCCGGTCAGCGGCGCATCACCGTGTCGGTGCCGGCCGAGGTGCCTTATTTGTTGATGGGATTCAAGGTGCCGGTACTGGGGACCGCCGCGGATGTCTGGGAGGTCTATGCCCTGGAGGTGCTGTCGGGCATCCTGGATGGCGGCGACAGTGCGCGGCTGACGCGGGAACTGGTGCGCGGCAGCCAGGTCGCCTCCAGTGCCGGTGCCGGCTACGATCTCTACGACCGCCAGACCAGTCTGTTCCTGATCGAGGGAACCCCGGCCAACGGCCAGGATATCGAGGCGGTGGAGCAGGCACTGCATGAGCAGATCAGGCGGCTGCAGGAACGACCGGTCGAGGCCGGTGAACTGGCGCGTGTCAAGGCCCAGGTGGTCGCCAGTGACGTGTTTGAACAGGACTCGATCTATTACCAGGCCATGCAGATCGGCCGGCTGGAGTCGGTCGGACTGGACTGGTCGCTGATGGACGAGTACGTCGAGCGGGTCAATGCCGTGACCGCCGAGCAGGTCCAGGCGGTGGCCAAGAAATACCTGGTGGCCCGGCAGCAGACCCTGGCCGTGCTTGATCCCCTGCCGCAGGATCCGGGCAAGAAGCCACGGCCAGCGACTCCGGGAGATGGCCATGGGCATTGATCTTCTGAACCGGGTTGTGCGCTCCGGCGGCCTGGTCGGTGCGGTCTGGCTATGTAGCCTGGGTACGGCGCTGGCCATGCCGCCGATCCAGCACTGGCAGACCACGAATGGCGCGCGCGTTTATTACGTGCCGGCGCCCGAACTGCCCATGGTGGATATCCGCGTGGTGTTCGCGGCCGGCAGTGTGCGTGATGCCGGGCTGCCGGGACTCGCCAGCATGACCAACCACCTGCTGGACAAGGGGGCCGCGGGCCTGACGGCCAACGACCTCGCTGCACGACTTGAAGGGCTGGGTGCAGAGTTGGGTTCCGGGTCCCTGCGCGATATGGCCTGGGTGTCGCTGCGCAGCCTGAGCGATGCGGCACTGCTGGAGCCGGCACTGGAGGTGCTCCAGCAGGTACTGGGCCAGCCGGATTTCAATGCGCTTGATTTTGAACGCGAACGCGAACGTACGCTGGTCTCGTTGCGCGAGGACGAGCAGTCGCCGTCCACCATCGCGGAATACCGCTTCTACCGGGTGGTCTTTGGCGAACATCCCTATGCCACGCGTCCTGTCGGTGATGCGGCCAGCCTGCAGCGGATGACGCCCGAGGACATCCGCGCCTTCTATGAACAATACTATGTCGCCGGCAATGCCGTCATCGCGATTGTTGGCGATGTCGATCGCAAGGCGGCCGAGCGCCTGGCGGAGCGTATTGCCGGTGCATTGGATGACGGAAAGGCGGCCCCCGCTGTACCGGTGGTCGCCGCCCTCGAGGATGCCTCCGAGGAACGCATCTTCCATCCCTCGACCCAGACCCATGTGCGCATGGGGGCACCGGGTATGCGCCGCGGGGACCCGGACTATTTTCCCCTCTATGTGGGCAACCACATCCTCGGCGGCGGCGGGCTGGTGTCGCGCCTGAACGAGGAGATTCGTGAAAAACGCGGTCTTTCCTACAGCGTCTACAGTTATTTCTCGCCCATGGCCCAGGACGGTCCCTATGTCTTCGGGCTGCAGACGCGGAATGACCAGCTGGACGAGGCACTCGAAGTCATGCGCGCGACCCTGAAGACCTTTCACGAGGAAGGGCCGACGGAAGAGGAACTGGTTGCTGCCCGGAAAAACATCACCGGCGGGTTCGCGCTGCGCGTCGACAGCAACAGCAAGATTGTCGAATACCTCGCCATGATCGGCTTTTACATGTTGCCACTGGACTATCTCGTGACCTTCAATGCCCGGGTCGAGGCCGTCACCCGCGAGCAGATCCGCGATGCCTTCCGGCGCCGGGTGCCCGTGGATCACATGGCGACCGTGATCGTGGGTGGAGAGAAGTAACTCTGGATGTTTACCGGGACTACGTGCTTACCGGTATTGTCTGACGGGCCGGCACGACCATCGCCGGCAGCAGTCCCGCTGCCGCCCTGCTAGGCTTTCCCTCGGGTTGTCCCAAATCGAAACGGATGGGGATGCCCCGCTTTCAAGGGATTACTGTCTACATAAACAGGGAGGTGCTTATGTCCAGGGAACGGACACCTTTATTTCACATGCCGGTGTGGCTGCGAGGCCTTGCCGGCATGTTTCTTTCTGCCAATGCCTGCGCCGTTACCGTGATTTCCGAAGTCCTCTATGACGCCGCAGCTACAGACAATGGCAATGTCTTTGTCGAGCTGCACGGGTCACCGGGGACCGTGCTCGACGGCCTGCTGCTGGAAGGTGTGAACGGTGCTGACGGCAGCGTGTACCACACGGTGGCCCTGGCGGGCGCGATCCCGGCTGACGGTGTCTTCGTGATCGCCGATGACAGCGGTGACGGCACCAGTCTGGTCGGCAATGCCGACCTGGTAAGGGACGTCGACTTCCAGAACGGGCCGGACTCCATTGTGTTGCGCGACACTTCCGGGGTGCTGGACGCGCTGGGCTACGGTGACTTTGCCGCCGCCGTGTTCGCCGGTGAGGGCAGGGCCGCGCCGGACGTGCCGGCCGGCAGCAGTCTGGCCCGCTTCAATCCGCTGCTGGACACGGATGACAACCTGGCTGATTTCCTGATGCTCGATTTGCCGACGCCGGGCAGTGTGCCGGCGGGTGCGGTGCCGGTGCCCGCGGCCTTCGGTCTGTTCCTGTGGGGGATTGCAGGACTGGCCGTGGTGGCGCGCAGGAAGCAGCGTGCCCGGACGCTGGCGTGATGAACCGCAATCCGGTGAGAACGGGCGTTGCTGCGCATTTGACGGCTGTCCGGCAAGGCCGGATGATGCCTGCACATGAAAACCAACCAGCCCCGCAATCAGCTGCGCATCATTGCAGGGACCTGGCGTGGCCGCAAGCTGGGCTTCGCCCCGGTGCCCGGTTTACGCCCTACACCGGACCGAGTCCGGGAAACCCTGTTCAACTGGCTGGCGCCGGTGGTCCGGGGTGCGCGCTGCCTGGACCTGTACGCCGGTAGCGGCGCCCTGGGCCTGGAGGCCGCCTCGCGCGGAGCGTCCGAGGTCGTGCTGGTCGACAATGACGCGCTGGTCGCGCGCACCTTGCAGGAACAGGTGCGCGTCTTGAACGCCGACCAGGTCCGGGTGGCGGCGGTCGATACCGGGGTGTACCTGCGCGGCCCTGCGCAGCCCTTTGATGTGGTGTTTCTCGATCCGCCGTTTCGTGAGCAGCGGCTTCAGGATGCGATACAGCAACTCGAGGCGGGCGGCTGGCTGGCGAACGTGGCCTGGGTGTACCTGGAGGCGGAACGGGAACTGAAATTACCACTGCCGTCGAATTGGGAGCTGTACCGCAGCAAGACAGCCGGTCAGGTGGGGTATCACCTGGTGCGGCGTCATCCGCCAGGGTGAATACCGGTCGGCGGAAAATGCCGTGTCAGTTGCTGTGTGTTTCTATTGCGTTTCTCCCTGGAGCCTGCGTGGACAGGCCGTTAACTGTACGTAAAACCGGGTTTACGCCATAATCGGGCCATGGATACCATCGTCTACCCGGGCACCTTCGATCCCATTACCAATGGACACACCGACCTGGTCGAGCGCGCCGCGCACCTGTTTGAAAAGGTCATCGTGGCTGTCGCCGTCAACCCGGATAAGCAGGGCGCGTTCTCGATTGAGACCCGCGTCACCCTGGCGCGCGACGTGCTGGCGCACATCGACAACGTCGAGGTCTGCAGCTTTGACAACCTGCTGGTGGATTTTTTGCGCCAGAGACAGGCAGCAGTGATCCTGCGTGGCCTGCGCGCGGTCTCCGATTTCGAATACGAGTTCCAGCTGGCCGGCATGAACCGCCATCTTGCGCCCGAGATCGAAACCCTGTTCCTGACGCCGGCCGAACAGTACAGCTATATTTCCTCAAGCCTGGTGCGCGAGATTGCCAGCCTCGGCGGCGATGTCACGCCCTTTGTCCACAAGAAAGTTGTGGCTGCATTGCGCAGCCGAATGAATTAAGGTTACCCAGCCGTTAATTTCAGCAAGTTTCTGTTTTATTCCAGCGGGTTGCAGTCATGTCGCTATTGATCACCGACGAATGCATCAACTGTGATGTGTGCGAGCCCGAGTGCCCGAACGATGCCATCTACCAGGGTGTGGAGATCTACGAGATCAACCCGGAGCTGTGCACTGAATGCGTCGGGCATTTCGAGACCTCGCAATGCGTGGACGTGTGTCCGGTCGAATGCATCCTGGTGAACCCCGCTGTCGTGGAGACCCGTGAACAGCTCACGGCCAAGTATGAAAAGATCACCGGGAAGAAGGCTGAATGATGGTCCGCGTCAAAACAACTGAACAAAGGTCCCGCTGCGGGGCCTTTTTGCTGTGTGTCCTGCTGCTTGTTTTAGCTGGTTGTGCGCACCGGCCGCCGGCTGCCGCAATTGCCAGTGCGCATCCCGCGGCCACGCAGGCCGGTATGGAGATCCTTGCGCAGGGCGGTAATGCCTTCGATGCCGCAGTTGCGGTCAGCGCGGTGCTGGCGGTGGTCGAGCCCTACAGTTCCGGCCTGGGCGGCGGCGGCTTCTGGCTGCTGCACCGCGCGCAGGATGGCCACCAGGTCATGATCGACGGGCGGGAACGTGCACCCCGGGCCGCGTCGCGCGATATGTACCTCGATGACAGCGGTGACGTGGTCCCGGGGATGTCGATCAGCGGGGCGCTGGCGGCGGGTATCCCGGGCGAGCCCGCGGCGCTGGTGCATATTGCCGAGCACTATGGCCGGCTGCCGCTGGAACGCAGCCTGGCCCCGGCCATCGGGTTGGCGCGCGAGGGTTTTGCGGTGGATGCGGTCTACCGCCGCCTGGCCGGGTTCCGGCTGGCGGCACTGCGGGATGACCCGGAGACGGCGGGCATTTTCCTGGCCGCTGGCGAGATCCCGCCGCTCGGCAAGCGCATTGTGCAGACGGACCTGGCGGCCACCCTGGAGGCGCTGGCGCAATCCGGCGGAGTCGGCTTCTACGCGGGCCCGGTCGCCCGCCGACTGGTCGAGGGCGTGCGCCAGGCCGGTGGTATCTGGTCGCTGGATGACCTGGCGCAATATGAAGTTATCGAGCGTGAACCGGTGAGTGGCCGCTACCGGGACCTGCGGATCGTCTCCGCGGCGCCGCCCTCATCCGGCGGTACCGTGCTGGTGACGATGCTGAACATCCTGGAGGGTTTTCCCCTGGAACGCTATGACGCTGCCACGCGCACCCATGTCATCGTCGAGGCCATGCGGCGGGCCTACCATGACCGGGCGCACTACCTGGGTGACCCTGACTTCCGCGACCTGCCGGTCGCGCAACTGACCAGCCGCAAGTACGCGGCAGGCCTGCGCGCGTCGATCCGGCTGGACCGTGCCACACCCGGCGTGGCAGCGTCGGCCGTCACCACAACGAGTGAGGGACAGGACACCACGCATTTCTCGGTGCTGGACCGCGACGGCAACCGGGTCGCAGCGACCCTGAGCATCAATTATCCCTTCGGGGCCTGCCTGACGCCGCCCGGTACGGGGGTGTTGCTGAACGATGAAATGGACGACTTTTCCGCCAAGCCCGGCGTGCCCAATGTCTACGGCCTGGTCGGCGCCGAGGCCAACGCCATTGCACCCGGCAAGCGGCCGCTATCGAGTATGTCGCCGACTTTTATCGAGAGTGAAAACGGTGTGGCAATCCTGGGAACGCCCGGGGGCAGTCGCATCATCACCATGGTCCTGCTGGCCGCGCTTGACCACGCGGCCGGCGAGCTGCCGGAGTCATGGGTAAGCCTGCCGCGCTATCATCACCAGTACCTGCCGGATGTTATCCAGTACGAGGCGGGCGCGTTTGACGATGTGCAGATCGAGGGGCTTGCCGCGCGCGGTCACCAACTGAAGCCGCTGGACTCCGGCTACGGCAATATGCAGGCGGTTTACTGGGACAGGAAAAATCGCCGTGTCCATGCCGCCAGCGATCCGCGCGGTATCGGCGCGGCAGCCATCGAAGCTGTATACCGCATCCGGGCGACCGACTGATTTTACTCGGCCGGCTGTTGCTCCCAGAACTTCATCCGGTTCCAGAAACGACCGCGTTTCTGTTCCCCGGACTCCGTGTCTTCCATGTCCCCGGTTGATGTGTCCTTGTCCTTGGCTTTTTGCTTGGACTTGGCATCATCGCGATCATCATTGCGGTCCCTGTCGCGGTCCCGATCCCGATCATCGTCATGGCGGTCGCGATCCCGATCCCGGTCCCGATCATCGTCATGGCGGTCACGATCCCGATCATCGCGATCCCGATCCCGGTCCCGGTCATCGTCATGTCGATCGCGCTCTTTATCCTTGTACTTGTCTTTACCTTTGTCCTTCTGTTTATTCCCCTTGTGTTCGCCCATGTCGCCG
>JAOTTU010000216.1 GCA_029864225.1 Gammaproteobacteria bacterium
GGCCTCGGCGATGGCCGGGTCGTAGTTGGTGGTAAACGTCAGGCGGTTGGCGGCCACATTCCGCGTAACCAGGTCGTCGAGGCCCGGTTCGTAGATGGGGATCTCACCGGCATTCAGGCGGTCGATCTTGGATTGATCGACATCGATGCAGGTGACATTGGCACCGAATTCGGCGAAGCAGGCTCCGGAGACGAGGCCCACGTAACCGGAGCCGATCATTGCGACGTTCATATTTGGTTCATCTCTTGGGTTTCAAAACCAATAAATAATTAGGGATCGGACCATCAAACCGGACCAGATTTTACCAGTTTGAATAGGTGCTCAACGACCTCTGGGTCATTACGATGATTGAATCGAAATTCCATTTCACGCATAAACAACGGGAAGTTCCGTTTGAAGCCACCGTGATACATCTTCAGTCGTCGTTTGGCAAACCCCCAGAAGTTCTCGATTCCGTTAATGTGGGCCCGGCCAGAACCGAAGCTGTCACGATGGCAGATCCGCACATGACGAAAGCCCTCCAGGTCAAGTTGATCGTAGGCCCGGTAGCTGTCCGAGTAAACCCACGAATGCGGGCGCACATGTGCCTTGATCGCGCCTTGCAGGCTGGCCTTATCCAACCGCATCGGGAAAACTACGCGGACCGCCCCATCACGCTTCAGCAGCCCAAATACAGGGATTTTGCCGCCTGCCCCACGCCCTCGCTTACCCTTGCGCACACCACCGAAATAGGACTCGTCAACCTCGATCTCACCGGTCAGCAGACCCAGGGCCTGTTCACTGGCCAGGGCGATATGTTCACGGATCCGCCGGTAGTACCGCTGGACCGTCTTGCGGTTAAGCCCCAGGTCGTTAGCAACCCGTACTGCCGGGACCATCAGCCAGAACAGGCGGGCAATCTCCCACAAGGTGGCATCATCAAGCCGATGCTGAGGCCGCTTGGGCGTAAATTTCGCATGACAGCGTTTGCATTTTCGACGGCCATCCGCGAGTTGGTAAGCGCCTCGAGAACCACATTTCGGACACTGAATATGCTGTCCATGTCGTGTCACCAAAGAGGGGTTGCTTTGGTGACACGCCTCAGAAGTATTAAATCCTGTATTTTTCGGCATCAGACCATGCTAACTTGGTCCGATCTGATGGTCTAATCCCATAATAAAACTATAAACTCACCGCAGAGGCGCAGAGGATGCAGAGTTAAATATCTGTACAGATCGAACCATAATGTTAATCACGAAAACAAAATCATGTCTTGTTGTTCGCATGTTCTGGCTATTTATTCTTTTCTCTGCGTTCTCTGCGCCTCTGCGGTGAAAGAAGTTTTTCAATTAAACTGGGTCAGGAAGTTCAGGTCGTTCTCGAAAAACAGCCGCAGGTCGTTCACGCCGTAGCGCAGCATGGCGAGCCGTTCCACACCCATTCCGAAGGCGTAGCCGGTGTAACGTTCGTTATCGATGCCCGCGTACTGGAACACATTCGGGTGTACCATGCCGCAGCCCAGCACCTCCAGCCAGCCGCTCTGGCCGCAGACCCGGCAGCCCTTGCCGGCACACATCACGCACTGGATATCCACCTCGGCCGACGGCTCCGTGAACGGGAAGTAGGACGGGCGGAAACGTACCGCGAGGTCATCGCGTTCGAAGAACAGGTGCAGGAATTCATCCAGCAGGCTTTTCAGGTTGGCGAAGCTGACGTTCTCGTCGACCACCAGGCCTTCGACCTGGTGGAACATCGGCGTATGTGTAAGGTCCGAGTCACAGCGGTAGACCCGCCCCGGCGCGATGATGCGCAGCGGCGGCTTGCGGTTCTCCATCACCCGCACCTGGACTGGCGAGGTATGGGTGCGCAGCAGGGTATGCGCATCGAAATAGAAGGTGTCGTGCATGGCGCGCGCGGGGTGATGCTCCGGGATATTCAGCGCCTCGAAGTTGTGGTAGTCATCCTCGATTTCCGGACCTTCGGCGACACTGAAGCCAAGCGGGGTAAACAGTCTTTCAATACGCCGCAGGGTCCGCGTGACCGGGTGCAGGCCGCCGCTCAGCTCCCCCCTGCCCGGCAGGCTTACGTCGATCGTGTCCGCGCCCAGCTGGGCATCGAGGGCAGCCGACTGCAGCTCGAGGTCGCGCGCCTCGATCGCCTGCTGCAACTGCTGCTTGATGCGGTTGATGGCCTGTCCGGCTGCGGGACGTTCCTCGGCCGGCAGCCCACCCAGTTGCTTGAGCTGTTGGGTCAGCAGGCCTTTTTTGCCAAGGTAGCGGACACGCGCCGCGTCCAGCGCCGCCGCATCCGCGGCAGTACCAACCTCGTTCATCGCAGCCGCTTCAAGTTCATCCAGGCCAGACACCTGACATTCGCTCCCGATTTCAACCCGTGATTGCTATGAATAAAATCATGCCTGAAACAAAAAGGGGAAAGGTATCCACCTTTCCCCCTGCTTCCATTCGGACCAGTCTGTGTGTACGTCGTGTTCGGGAAGGTGATTAAACCGATAGACCGGCCTTGGCTTTTTCTGCCAGCGCGCTGAAGCCTGCCTGGTCGAAGACCGCCAGATCGGCAAGTACCTTCCTGTCGACCTCGATGTTGGCCTTGTTCAGGCCATCGAT
>JAOTTU010000217.1 GCA_029864225.1 Gammaproteobacteria bacterium
GGGAAATGCGCATGATGCACAGCATCGCCCGACGTGTTCATTGTGCATTGTGACCATGGCTGCAGCATAAAGGGGGGCAGGCCATGTTGTCGAACCTGTCTGACCCGTTTGTACTCGCATCGTTGACATCACGCCCTGGGGTCGGACCTGGCCAACTAATTGATGTTGATTCAAAAAACCATGAATTGCACCCACTATACTCCCTTAGCAGGTCATTTTCGGGGTCACATTGAAGCTTCTAGGGTAGCGCATAGTCACAATCTGATCGCGCAGAAAGTGTCACCGTAAGGTGATCATGTCGAATATTGTACAGGCAGCATTTTGGAGCCGAAATGGGTGGTCTAAGCCCTGTAAACAATCCTTTTCAGGGTAAAGAATCTTGTTATTTTAGTGAGTTGCTACGGTCCGACCCCGTGTATTGCCTGGATACGGGCGACGCAGATTACTGTTCGTCGGAGACTATGATGCGGTTCCGCCCACCGGACTTGGCTGCATAGAGTGCCTTGTCGGCCGCCTGAATGAACGCCTCGGTGTCAGAAAAACCGGTCGCCTCGCACTGGACGGCCAATCCGATTGATATGGTGACCACAGTGGCCTTCTCGTCGCTGATCTTGTGCTGTGTCTCGCGAAAGGCCGTCAGGAGCCGGTTACATACGACCTGTGCCCCTTGCAGATCCGTGCCTGGCATGATGAGTACAAACTCTTCACCCCCGAAGCGGGCCGCGGTGTCTGAATTACGCGAACACCTGGCCAATAATTGTGCGGCCAGTCGCAACACCTCATCGCCCGCCAGATGTCCGTAGGTATCGTTGACAACTTTGAAATGGTCGAGATCGATCAGCGCAAGTGCCAACGGCCACCCCTGGGTGACGGCAGCGTGCAGTTCCTCATCCAGCACTGCATCGAGGTGAGTGCGATTATAGATCCCCGTTAACCCGTCACGTCGAGTCTGTTCCTCGAGGTCCCGGGTACGTGATTCAAGTGCTAGCTTGGTCAGGGACAGGCTTTCTGCCTGCAGTTGTGAATGCAGGCTGCGTTCAATCAGAAGCTCCTTAGCCTGTGCCATAAGTGACAGCATGAGTGAGGTATCTCCCAGATTAATTTCGAACAGGCCGGCTGTCTGTTCGACTTCCTGTGTCACTGCCTCGATGACTTCGGCCAGGGTCTCGCGTTCGATATGGAGCCACTTTTCAGCCCGGCCAGCCGCCCGGGCCAGTGCCGCCTCCGGATTTTCACTCCACCAGAAATCGGCAAGGTCACTCGATACCGCCACACAATGCGCCAGGGTCTGATGTTCCGTGTCAAGCGCTGCCTCGGGATTGTGACTGGCAGCCACCGCTGTCACCCAGCGCTCCGGCAGGTTCCAGCGAGCGAGTAGCCAGGCGCCGACAGTTGCATGGTCAGCCTCCAGCGTTGCCTGCTCGTATGTATGCAGTGCCCGATGATCTGACTGCAAAATATTATGCCCGATGTATGTCTCCGGCATGGCCTGTTCGAACACAAGCATGCCGATGTCCTGGAGCAATCCCGCGAGAAAGAGATCTTCCATGTTAGTGAGGCCAACGCGTTTGCCGAGTTGCCGGCAGGCACTGGCCGCCGCCAGCGACCTGCGCCAGAAAGCATTGTAATCAATCCCGGTACGGTCTCTTTTAGCGTGCGCCTGGACGAGAGAGAAACTCAGTGCGAGAGTGAGTGTGCCATTGAGACCAAATATCACTATGGCTTGTCGCAGGTTTTCGACCTTGCGTTGGCCTGCATAGCAGGTCGAGTTAGCTATCCGCAAAACCTTGGTGGTAAGCGCGGGATCGAGACTGACAACCTCGGCGATTTTGGCAAGGTCAGCGCGCGGGTCATTGCAAATCTCAAGGATCCGAATTGCCACACCCGGTGGGCTGGGCAGATCCGGGCACTTGAGGAGCTTTGCCTTCAGCGCATCATCGATGAGGAAAGAATTTTCTAAGTCGTTCAATATATTACACACTATTATTATATTAATAAAATTTAATTGTTATATTAATACATTAATCTTAAGCCAGCCCGAATACAAGCATAATAAGGGGGACAGACCACGGTTCCGGACCCGAGACTGTCCCGCTTGTACTCGCATCACTGACATACCATCCCTGCACAAGCATCAACAATTTCGACACCCGTATCACTTTGATACAGGCGCATGAAAAAACGCGGGATATCCCCTGTTTCTATTATCCGTTCTTAGTTGATCGCGCCGAAGGGCGGCGCTCCTGGGGTGGATCAGTTGGATGGGCGGTCCCATCATTCAACCGGCCGTTTTCTGGTAGATGCGAACATCTCGTTGCGGGAATGGTATGGAGACACCTTCGGCATCAAATCGGCGTTTCACTTCTCGCGTAATGTCCCAATAAACAATCCAGTAATTTTCAGACTTGACCCATGGACGGTAATAAATTTGACCGATGAATCTGCAAGCTCATGAAGCTATACGATGAAAGCCGGCTCTTTCAGAACCAGCTCATGTCCGTTGTCAATCTCTTCCAGGATCTTCTGCGCCTTGTCAATGTCATCGTTATAAGCAATGCCAAACACCGTATCCACGCGGCGCTGC
>JAOTTU010000218.1 GCA_029864225.1 Gammaproteobacteria bacterium
TGACAATCAGGTCGTCGACGGCCTGCTGGAAGATATGCAGATTCGGCTGTTTTTCCAGTGTACTGCGCACCGCCTGGCGGTAAAGCACGCGGTCCGCCTGGGCGCGGGTGGCGCGCACCGCCGGTCCCTTGCTGGCATTGAGCACCCGAAACTGGATCCCGGCCAGGTCGGCGGCCCGGGCCATCAGGCCCCCGAGGGCATCAATCTCCTTCACCAGGTGACTCTTGCCGATACCGCCGATGGCAGGATTGCAGCTCATCTGGCCGAGGGTATCGACATTATGGGTGAGCAGCAGGGTACGCACCCCCAGACGCGCGGCCGCCAGCGCGGCCTCGGTACCGGCATGGCCACCGCCCACCACAATCACACCGTATGTTCTGCGCTGTCCCGCCACGACCCTCTACCCCTGATTGATAAAAATCACCAGTTTACGCCGTCGGAAGAATTCAGGGCAATGCACGCGCATTGCTGCCTGGTTGCAAGGGGCCGCCCGCACCTGGCGGCTGATCACCAACCCGAATGCCGGCTGCGCTGCGTCAGGCCCCGGCTACCGCGCGCAGCCCTGACCACAATATTTCCAGTTGCTGGCGGTACATGGGGCCGATATTGGCCGGATTACTGTGCATGATCGCCAACGGCACCCCGGAGAAAATCGATATCAGTCCCACCATGGCGGCCGACAGCAGGGTGTTTGCCGGCAACTCACCACGCTCGATGGCCTGTTGCAGCGCCGTCCTGAGCATCACCTCGAGACTCTCGTCCTCGAGTTCAACCATCCCGGGCAGATCAGAGAAGGCCAGCGCACGCTCCGCCGGCGTGATCACCGGTCGCGGCGCGTGTTCACGGTCGCGTGCCTCATAAGCGATGATTTCTCCCATCAGCCCCGGCTTCTTCTGCACCTGGATGGCAGAGTAACGAAACAGGGACTCTATCACCGCCAACCCCTCCTGCTGGGCCGCCGCCTGACGCCCGTACCAGTTCAGTTCGAGTGACCACAGCTTGTCCAGGTAGGCCACCAGGTCATCTTTTTTTGGAAAGTAATTGAAGAAGGTGGCCTCCGAAATTTGCGCGCGTTCGCACAGGGCCTTCACCGACAGCGCATCCAGGGGGGCGTTTTCGAGATGGTGGGTGACGATCTCGGCCAGGGCCAGCCGGGTACGGGCGAATTTCCTTTCACGCAACGAGTAACGCGGGGTGTTTGCCATAACTATCGATTACACTAAATTTTGTCGTAACCCTAATTATACTCAGAATATAAATTAAATAAAGGATTTAGGCGATGCCGCTGCCGGCAAGTGCACACCTGACGGTCTGGCACCCACTTATTTGCACAAATTATCTATGGTATTAAACGGGAATCAAGGGATATAGCCCCCAAGCGCACGCGCCTGTTGGTGCCCACGGGGAAAGACTTGAAAAATTAATTTTATAAAACAGTAGCTTGTTGTTTATTATAGTTATATATTTTTTTAGAGAATACTAAAATAAAAGGACAGGGCATTCCCGGAAAACCGCACTGGGCAGTGCCCGACTGCCAAAACCGGACTGGGCATAGCTTAAATTTAGGGTCATCTCTATTTTTCTGGTTTCTGGCCCGGCCAGCCCGCAATGAGAAGGCCTCACTTGCCGATGCAGAAGCTGCTGAAGATCCGTCCCAGCAGGTCATCGCTGGTGAACTCGCCGGTGATCTCGCCCAGGGCCTGCTGGGCCTGGCGCAACTCCTCCGCCAGGAGCTCAGCAGCCCGTTGTTCCCGCAGTTGGTGCGCACCGGCATCGACATGCGCCTGGGCGCGCGCCAGGGCATCCAGGTGCCGGCGGCGGGCACTGAAGGCACCCTCGGCCTGTTCGCTGAAACCGACACACTGCTTGAGGTGGGCGCGCAGCGCATCCATGCCTGCACCGGTGAGCGCGGAAACCGCCACCTCCACGCCCGTTTCGGTCTCAGACACCCCCGGCGCACGCCCGCTCAAGTCGATCTTGTTGCAGACCCGGGTGTGTTGCAACCGGGCCGGCAATTTCCTGAGGATGGCGGCATCGGCGCTGTCAAAACCGCGCTGGCCATCGACCACCAGCAGCACCCGGTCGGCGGCTTCGATCGCGTGCCAGGCACGCTGAATTCCTTCGCGTTCCACCGGGTTGTCGCTGTCGCGCAAGCCGGCGGTATCGATGATATGCAGGGGCATGCCATCCAGCTGGATATGTTCACGCAGCAGGTCGCGCGTGGTTCCGGGGATTTCGGTGACAATGGCCGTATCACGGCCCGCCAGGGCGTTCAGCAGGCTGGACTTGCCCGCGTTGGGCTGCCCGGCAATCACCAGTGTCATGCCGTCGCGCAGCAACTGGCCCTGATGGGCACGTGCCTGGACCTCGACCAGGTCTGCGCGTAGCGCAGCCAGCATTTCCGAGACCCGGTCATCCGCGAGGAAATCGATCTCCTCCTCGGGAAAATCCATGGCGGCCTCGACAAAGATGCGCAACTCGATGAGCTGCTCCAGCAGTTGGTTTACGCGCGCGGAAAACACACCCTGCATTGAATGCACGGCAGCACGCGCTGCCTGTACTGTAGCGCTGT
>JAOTTU010000219.1 GCA_029864225.1 Gammaproteobacteria bacterium
CACCGATCAATGGCAGCGCGAGTACCAGCACGATCCACAGGGTTTTGCTGCCGGTCGTTGCCGAACTCTGGAATATGTTCAGGATGGCCCAGACGTCGGCCGCCAGGATCAGTATTCCGAATATGCCTCCGATTTCCATCTTGATCCTCTCAGGATTGACTGGTTTGTGTGGCCGCTTCCGCGTCGTCGAGGCGTCCGCGATGCGAGCGCCTATGCAGCATGATATCCATGACAATCTTGAGTGCAACCAGCGCGACCAGGAGACCGACCGGTGAGCCGAGACTCATCACCAGGAAGCCGCCCGCGATAATGGCGATATGCAGCACCACGATGCGTTTGTAGGGGGCGGTCATGATCGTGTTGGTGGTCTGGCTTTCGTTTTCCCTGTTGCCGATGTAGTTGAGCAGGAAGGAGACGCCGTGGCTCAGCAGCAGGGCCGCGACGGCCCAGAGCAGCGCGTCCGGCGCGGCGGCCAGCACCTGGCGGGCCACGTTCATCAGCATCTGCGGAAAAATCAGCGGGCCGGGCCAGTCAGCACCCGGGGTCAATGCTGGCTGCTCACCACCGAAATTGGTCAGACTGAGCACGAAGAAACCGTGGACCCCGCAAAAGCCGCCGTAGTGCATAATGAAGAACAGTACCAGGAACAGGCCCTTGACGCCGGCGGCAAGCAGCAGCTTGATGACGGTGTAGAAACCAATGATGAGGTTTTCCGCCCAGTACAGTACCACGATCGACCCGACATCCCAGTCCAGCCTGAGAACACCAAACAACGGGACGAGGTTGGCGAGTACAAGCACCACCAGCGTGATCGAGGCACGGTGTTGAGACAGCAATGAGGCGTATCCCATGGCTGCTTGGTTACTGACTGTGCCGGTTGTCTATGATGTGCCGTACCAGGCCATAGACCGCAGGCAGCATGATAAGTAACCCGATGAAGATCAGCGCCCACTCGTAGTAGGGGAAGTGCAGGGAGACCGGGATCAGGCCGCTGTCCTTGTTGAACAATTCCAGCAGCCCCGAAACCAGCAGTAGCGTACCCAGCAGGTCGAGGGTGATCAGGCGCAGCGGCAGATTGATCGGGCGGTCAGCGGGCATGTGCTGGGTTCCTTCCGTTGGGATGGGGTTGATGTTACCGGATTT
Source organism: Gammaproteobacteria bacterium (assembly GCA_029864225.1). Lineage (GTDB taxonomy): Bacteria > Pseudomonadota > Gammaproteobacteria > UBA9214 > UBA9214 > CAMYJZ01. The sequence continues at coordinate 1,144 of JAOTTU010000219.1, forward strand.
CAGGTCGCGCCTCCCCGGGGTGTCGTTGCCTGAGCCACAGGTAGATGCAGTAGGCCCCGAGCGCCGCTGCCAGGTGCTTGAGCGTGTGCCCGCTGATCATCCCGGTGATTTCATAGATGGGCCTGTCCAGCAGTTCGGCGGCCTTGGCAAGCAGCACGCAGCACAGGACGCCCAGCAGCCAACGGTTGTCCGCAAGCCGTACCCTGTAAAGCCGCATGATCAGCGGAACAAGCAGCAGCGGCAGGAACTGCACCAGGGCATACGGCCGGAGATCGCCCTGGCCCTGCAGTTCGGTGACATGCCAGTAACCCACCGAGGTAAGGCCAAGCGCAACCAGCGGCAGCAGCAGGAGGGCGCCGGCACGGGTTGATATGAACTCGCCGATGACCAGCACCAGGAAGGCCATAAAGGCCACGGCCATGGGGAGGCGATCCCACACGAGGGTGCCATTCGAGGGCGTCAGGTGGTAATAGCCGGAGCCGATGCCGATGAGTGCGATGCTTGCGAACAAGACACCGTAAGCGGAAAACAGGGGTCGATCGCCTGTCAGGCCGTTGAATCTGTACCTACCGTACAGGCCAAGCACACCGGCGATCAAAAAGGCGCTGTTCGAGACCACGTCCAGGAAGTTCGGGATTCCCAGGATGCGGCGCTGGTCCGCGAAGTCATGGTAACTCGCCCACTGTGCCAGCGGCGGCGCCAGTGCGGCCGCGAGGCAGGCTAGCGCGACCACGGCGAGGAGTATGGCCGGCCTGATAGCGTGTTCCCTGTGTTGATGCATGGTTCGCAGTGATACCTTAATGGCAATTGCGACCTAGGCGCTGCGTTTACGCCAGACCCGCCACAGCAGCGCGTAGATCATGACATTGATGAGGAATACAAGGGCGGCCAGCACCAGCTGGATCGCGGGCGTGAGGCCTGCCGGGTAGATGAGCGGCGCCAGGTAGTGTTCGATAAACCCGGCGTCGTAGCCCTGCGCGCCCGCGGCCTTGCGTAACCGGTTTTCCATCGGGGTGAGCGGACACAGCCAACCCTGCACCTCGATCAGGATACCCCAGATGACCGCGGGGACATGCAGCCACATAAGCGGACGCCAGCGCAGCACCAGCAGCCCCCCCAGCAGGACAAAGCCAATAAACGCGGCATGCAGCAGCAGGACCAGATCGGCGAGCAGTGCATAGCCCATGACCGGAGCGCTAGTGTCTGCGCGCTCTAGCGGCCGGCAGGGTTGTGACGCTGTCGTGCAGGTCACGCACCGGCTGCTTCAAGGCACTGTGTTCCTGTCCTTGTGTGGCCGGTTTATGGCGGGTTTGGCTCAGCGGCACGCGGGACGTTTGCCAAGCTGGCGCGCCTTGTCCTGCAGGCGCAGCGCGACCGGCATGTGTTTCTGCAGGTCGCTGATACGGCTGGCGTG
>JAOTTU010000220.1 GCA_029864225.1 Gammaproteobacteria bacterium
TACCGCTGGCAGAAGCGGGCAAGGAACCGGCGAGTAAGGCCAAGGCTAAAGGCAAGGACAAGGATGATTCCAAGCCGAAACCCATTACTGCGCATTAACTTTCATCAACTTAATGACCCAATCCGCGGGGGTGGCTGATAGCAGCTGTCCTGGCGGGTTTTTATGCCCGGGGTTCTATGCTTTAATATCCCTGCCCAACGCAGGGGGACGGGCAGCAGAACTTACATGCACTGATTTCCAGTTGAACTTTTTCGTTATTCATAAAACCAATTTTGGGGATACCATATGAACAAATCTGAATTGATTGAGGCCGTAGCGAGTGAAACCGATCTGTCCAAAGCCGATGCAACCAGGGCCACCGATGCCGTGCTGGATACCATCACCGGCGCCTTGAGCCGGGGTGACCAGGTGACGCTCGTCGGGTTTGGAACCTTCTCGGTCAGGGAACGTGCGGCCCGGAGCGGGCGTAATCCCCAAACGGGTGAGACTATTCAGATCAAGGCATCCAAATCTCCGGGCTTCAAGGCTGGAAAAGCCTTCAAGGATGCCGTAAACTAGCGCGCCTTCGGGTGCTTAGCTCAGCTGGGAGAGCGTCGCCCTTACAAGGCGAATGTCGGGGGTTCGATCCCCTCAGCACCCACCATGGATATGGAGTGGTAGTTCAGCTGGTTAGAATACCGGCCTGTCACGCCGGGGGTCGCGGGTTCGAGTCCCGTCCACTCCGCCAGTAAGTAAAATGAAAGGGCGCCCCTATGGTGCCCTTTCTTTATTTATGTGGTCCACAGAGGCCCTGTAATTATCCCGAGAGATTGAACTATGTTATTGGCAATACGTGAACGCGTGATGGGCATTGTCGGCTGGATCCTGCTTGGTATCCTGGGCATTGCCTTCAGCTTTTTTGGGCTGAACTGGTATTTCCAGAGCGATGCACGCACCTATGCGGTTACGGTCAATGATGTCGATGTGTCACTGGGCGAGCACCAGCGGACCTACCAGCTGTTACGGGCGCGCATGCAGAGCTTGATGGGAGAGGCCTACGACCCGGCGCGCTTCGATGAAGCGGCGCTGAAAAAGAATGCACTCGAGCAGCTGATTCGTGAGCAGCTGCTGCTGCAGGAGGCCGAGGCAGGGGGATTTCTGGTCAGCAAGCAGCTGGTCGCAGCCCAGATCAATGCGGTCGATACCTTCAAGGATGAGGGGGTGTTCTCGAAACAGAAATACGAACAGGCCCTGCGGTTGCAGGGCATGAGCCCGGAAGAGTTCGAGTGGCGCCTGTTACGCGAACTCACGACCAAGCAGATCACGAATGGCATTGTACAAACGGCACAGGCCACTTCCGCTGAACTGGAAGCAGTCTACCGGCTACAAGGCCAGCAACGACGCTTCAGCTACCTCAAGCTTCCGCTATCGCGTTACCAGGACCAGGTACAGCTGAGCGATGAGGAAGTGCAGCAGTATTACGAGGCACACATGTCCGAATTCATGACCCCCGAGCGCGTTCGGGTGCAATACCTGGAACTGAAGGCCGACGAGCTCGAGGTCATCGGAGACGTGGATGAAGAGGCCCTGCTGGCACTCTACGAAGAGCAGTCCGAGCGCTACCGGACTGAGGAGGAGCGCCGCGCACGCCATATCCTGGTTCAGGTTGCGGCGGATGCCGATGATGAGGCGATCGCAGTGGCGCGTGCCAGGGCTGAAGCGGCGCTGGAGCGGCTCGCGGCCGGAGAATCCTTCGAGACCCTGGCTGCTGAAGTATCCGACGACCCGGGTTCGGCCGCCAATGGTGGTGACCTGGGCTTTTTCGGCAAGGGCATGATGGTGCCCGAATTTGAGTCGGCGGCCTTCAGTCTGGGCAAGGGAGAACGCAGCGGGATTGTGCGCTCGGCCTTTGGCTTCCACATCATCGAGGTAACGGATATCAAGGAGGAAGTCGTCAAGTCATTTGAGGCCGTCCGTGATGAGCTGATTGACGAACTGCTTGCCTCGCAGCGCAGTGACCGTATGTATGACCTGTCCGAAGAATTGTTCAACCTGGCATTCGAACAACCGGACAGCCTGGAAGGGGCAGCGCAGGCACTGCAACTGGAGATCAAGACCAGCGACTGGTTGACCCGCGAGGGCGGCACGGGTATTGGCGAGCATGCCGGTGTCATTGCCGCTGTGTTTACCGAGGACGTGCTGAATAATGGCAATAACAGTGAACCGGTCGAGGTTGCCGATGGTCACCTGGTCGTCCTGCGTGTCCTGGACCACGAAGCCGCGACCGCGCGACCGCTTGATAGCGTCAGAGACGAGGTCAAGGCACGGGTGATTGATGAAAAGGCGCACGCCCTGGCCCTGACGCAGGGTGAGTCTTTGCTGGCGAAGCTGAAATCCGGCACGCCTCTGGCCGAGATCGCAGCGGCAGAGTCGCTGGAATTGCAGGAATCCGGGCTCATCGACCGGCGCGCCGTCGAACCCGAGCGTGCGCTGGTCTACGAGGCCTTCCTGATGCCGCCTCCCACCGCTGCGCAGGCCTCTGTCAAGGGTTTTGCACTGGGTTC
>JAOTTU010000221.1 GCA_029864225.1 Gammaproteobacteria bacterium
GCGGCACCACCCTGAGAATATCGATGCCCGCACTGGCCGGATCGGCAACGTACAGCAGGCCGTCACTCAGCCATAATGCCGAGAGTTGGCGGAATCCCAGCCCCGTGGGATCACCCTGCGCACCGACTACCGCTTCGAGCTGTCCGCCCCGATACACCTTGATGGTATTATCGGCCTCATCCGCCACAAACACCCTGTTATGCGCATCAAGCGCAATGGCCCCCGGCAGCTTCAGGTCCTCCTCACCAAAGAAATAGCGGTAACTGCCATCCAGTGCCAGTGCATAAACCCGGTGTGCCAGCCGGTCGACCACATAGAGCTGATCCGGTCCTATCGCCATGGCTGTCACGCTCTGGAACCGGATGCCGTCTGCAACATCCACCCCGATGGCGCGCGTTACCAGGCCGGCGCGATCAAACACCAATATGCGGGCGGTCAACTGGTCGGCGGCAAATACCTCGGCGCGGCTGTCATCGACCACGACGGCCACCGGTCGGGGCAACTCGGTTGTATTCTGAAAGGTCTGCAGCGGCTTGCCGTCGATATCAAAGCGTGTCACCTGGCCGGCGAGCGGATCCGCCAGGTAAAGGGACAGGCCGCGGTCCAGATACAGGCCGGTGTCCAGGTTCAAGTCAGGCACTTCAACAAACACCCGGGTGATTTGCGTGCCCCTGTCGTATTTCAGAATAGCCCGCCGGCCAACGTCGGCGATATACAGGTCGTTCGCTTGTGCGGCGATCGCAACCGGTGAAGTCAACTGCAGATAGCTGCTCTCCGTGGCCGCAGCACCGCTGGACCTGACCAGCAGATTGCCGCTGATGCTGCTCCAGCGTGCCAGTGGCTTTTGTTCACTGCCGGGCCCACATTCCGTTATCCGGCCGGGCTGTTCATTCTGGCCCATTTCCAGCACGCCTGCGACTGTTGCACACGCAGTCGCTGTGAGACACAGCAGCACTATCAGCAGAATATCAATGGCTTTGTTTACAACCAACACCTGCAATCCTCACCAGTTGCCAGGGCCCAGGGTCTGGTGGCCGCCACGAATCCCTGCCAGGGTGCCCGGGCTCGCGGAGTGGCACAAATCGCAATTATCCACCGACCAGGCAATTTCGCCATTATGGCAGGCCCCGCAAAAGCGGCCTTCGGTAATCTCTTCCATCGTCACATCATTTGCACCGGCCCGCATTTCAAATCCGAGTTCCGAGTGACACACCCGACACTGGTAGCGTACCCGGTGAAACCAGTGGGGGAAAATAACCGGCCTGACACCGGCACTGTCCGAGCGCCGGTTAAGAACAACATCCGCATATTCCGCGTATCCCGGGCTACCCGGTAGTATCCCGGCAGCCAGCAGGACCAGCAGAAGCATGCGCCTGAAGGACGACAAGTACTTGACCCGCGCGCTCAGGGCCTGCCCACTGACGGCGCTTCCCCGGCCTCCCACGGCACGGAGTGACAGCGATTGCATTCAGTCAGCGGGAATGCTACCGCGCCATGGCACACCCCGCAGTATTCCCCTTCCAGGATCTTGCCCATCGTGATCGGTGTTGCACCGGCCTTGGACTTGAAGATCTTTTCATGACAATTCTCGCAATCCAGCCATTGCGTGTGGACCTTGTGCGGAAACCGCACCCGGGGAATACTGCCGGTCTTGTTCAGCAGAATATCGGATTCCAGGATCTGTACGGGCTTGTTCTTGAGTAATTCGCTGCGCGGGTTGATGTAGCCATCCTGAATCGCCTTGACCCAGTCGACCTTGTTACCGGCGCTGTCCACCGGCAGCCGGCTCAGGGCATCACCCGGATTCTGCAGCAGGCGTAACCCCGGATTTTCCGGATCATGCAGGTTGTCTTTCTGCAAGGGCTGCCAGTTAGCCGCAAGGACTTCCGTTACGCATGAAACCGACAGGGCCACCATCAACAGACAGTGCAACAGTTGATACGGGGTGAAATACCGTTCGCAGTTCATCTGAATCAACCGGGTATAAAGATCCCGGCACTCCTGATGGCCCGAACGATCTCCCCTGTCGATTCCTCGAGTGTCCGGACAGCCGCATCGTAATCCCCCTTGCCTGCCTGCTGTTCGGCCTTTGCGCGCAAGTCATCGGCCTTGTCCATAAACTTGTCTACCATGGTGTGCACATTGTCACTCTGATCCATTTTTTCCCTGAGCAGCACCTGCACCAGCATGCGGTGCGTGTCATTGCGGTCCACTTCATAGTGGTACTCCTCCTCGCGGGTGGCGAAATTCAGCGAGCGCACCAGGGTATCGCCGCCGCGCAGGTGTTCGATGCCGACTTTCGCGGCCACATAGGCCTCATCCAGCACCTTTCGCCCCTCGGAAACCTTCCCTGCTTGCTTCAGGACCTCGGCCTCATCCAGTTTGCGGTTGACGATAGAGTAGAGTTCACTCGCATCTGCCGGACTGAGCCCCTTTTCCTGGCTGATGCGGTCATAAGCATCACACAGTGCAGTGATACTTTCCAGCCTTGCGTCGAAATCACGGTAGTCCTTGTCGACCAGGCTCTGGTCCTTGTCCACC
>JAOTTU010000066.1 GCA_029864225.1 Gammaproteobacteria bacterium
GAGCCGCCGTCGTCGTGGTGGTGGTCGGAGCCGCCGTCGTCGTGGTGGTGGTCGGAGCCGCCGTCGTCGTGGTGGTCGTCGGAGCCGCCGTCGTCGTGGTGGTCGTTGTCGTTGACGTGCAGTTCGCATCATTCACGTCGCGGTCAAGGTCCCCGTCGTTGTCTAGCCCGTAGGTCCCATAAAACACATCAGAGCATGGATCAATGCCCAATATAGGATAGTCCATCGGTGGTACATTTTCGCCAACCGGGGTTGTGTCACTCCGGTGGCAGTTGGAACAAGTTGTAATGCCAGCGCTTAGATGGTGTGCCCGCAGGCCATCACCGGTATTCGGCACCGAACCCGCACCGTTGTTTGGCCCGTCGTCCCCGGTTTCGTCTTGTTCACGCCCATGACAGCCTGTGCAGGCCTTACCACTGCTTGAAAACCCAATTTCCACGTTTCCCTCAAACCCGGAGTGACAATCAAGGCAACCCAGACCAAATGGTATGTGTCCGTCCATCAGGTTATTACCCCAGGGTACGTTATCGGCATCCTGCCTGGTTGTTATGGATGTGTAATTCGAACCATCAAAGGCACCCCCGTGGCAGCCCGCACAGCCTGACCATGTTTCATAGGCCGATGCCGGTGACACCAACGCCAATCCCAGTAACAGCCCGCTTAAAACCGCAGCGGCGAAGCGGCCTGTCCGATGTATGAGCGTTTTCAAATACAATGTCGGGTAGTTCATTGTCGATCCCTCCAGAACGTTAGGTTGATACCTACCTAACTCTGAGATTTAAATAAATTATTTCATGCCTGCTATCGAGCCGTCTTTGACAGTTGACCGTTGCGCAATGTACATGCGGCTGAAATTGCACATTTCTGTAAGATCCAGAATATCTTTCTACACTATGGATGGCATAAGGTTGATGAAGTAGGTCACACTGCTAAGTTGATTACGGTGGTTCATGGGTAGCAGATCTAAATATTGGGATATATGTCCCAAAATTCATCCTAATTCTCGGCCAGCATCCCCGTTCTGTCAAGCGTTTATTTTTCGCTGCCCTCTTAACCCCCTAGCAATTGAAATTCAGGATTTAAACAGCCTGGGATACCATGGTGGTGCAGTCTGTGATCCGGCCAATACAAATGTACTTGGCCAACGGGTGCGACTATTGAAGGAAATTTCGGATGGGTTATGAATGTCAGACCAGGGTCGTCTGCGTCGATCAGAGATTTCTTATTTTAGAATCAGTCCCTTGGTCCGTTGTCGTCCATTTCGAGACCTTTAAGGAATCGAGAAATCCGAAGTAACAACTCTCCTTGGGCTCCTGGACCCCTGGCGGCGCCGGCTCGTGCTTCTGTCGGTCGCACGACCCCTGTTCCGGCATCAGTTCGGGGTGTTCAGGCAGGAGCCTGCGCCCGGCCCGCCGAGCGCGCCGGGCTTTACCGCTCAGAAGCCGTACCAGGAACCCTCGAGAATGCTATGAACCGGATCGAACGTGTACCCGGTCAAGGTGATGTCTGTCACAGTCAGCCGGTACAGGCCCTCCCCGTCCGACACCGTGAACTTGGCGCTACCACTCCCGCCTGTCGTGGCCGTCTGGGCGATGGTCGAGCCGTCGGGAAGCGTCCAGACCGCGTCCACGACCGCCCCAGAGATGACGGCGCGGTTCTGGTCGGTCACCGTCGCGATCCCCTTGACGTTGACCGTTCCGCGGCGTGATCTCGAGCTCATATCGAAGTTGACGGACCGCAGGATCGTCGACGCACTCGGCGCGTTGGGGTCCGTATCGATGGCGTTAAGGTAGGAACGGGCGCCGGTACCGGCGAAGGCGGTCGTCACGTAGGCGGTCTCACCGTTGCTGGTAAAGGCGGGCCGCGACCCGATGAACTGGTTGAGTCCGCTACCGTTGTCAGGAAACTCCATTCGCCACAAAGGGTTTCCGTTGGTGGCGACCGCCTTGAATCCCGGCTGATACGTCTGTGTACTCGACGTCTCCAGGAGCAGGAATGACTCGGTCGGATCGACATCGCCCATACCGACGGTTTCGTCGAGTGCGAATCTCCTCTCCTCGACCCCAAAGGGGTCGATCGCGTAGAGAACGTTGTTCGAGTTGACGGCATAGTGGGTACCGCTGGGACCGAGGGCCGGCGCTCCTGTTCCCGAGGCCAGCGGAAACTCGAACGCCCACACCAGCTCGGCATTCGGGGTGAACGCCGAGTTGCTACTGTGCACCGTCCCGTCGAAGGCGCTGACCCTCGGATTGGTGTTGCCGACACCTCCCCGGAAGATCTCGGCCCCGTCGCTCAGGCGCACGGCGCGAGTGAACCCGTTGGCGTGGAAATAGAGCTGCTCGTCCTGCCCGTCGGCCGTCGGGCCGAACTCGATCTCTGTGTAGCTGGTGAAAGGACGGCCGTAGATCTCGGAGGTGGACCACCGCAGTTCCGGTCCGGCAGGGGTGTCGGCGAGCGAGAATACACCCATACCGCTGGTGCCGATTCCATAGATGTTGCCGTCGGGTCCAACCGCCACGTCCTGGAAGACGAAGGCGCGAGGGTCCTGAACGAAGGTCCATTTGAGGGACCCGTCCGGATTGTACGCCTTGATCCAGTCCTCGTTGCCGGTGTAGATCGTGCCGTCGGGGCCGACATCCACTCCCTTGCTCCCGGCGCCTGCCGCCTCCCACAGGACGGTGCCGTCCGGGGCAACGGCATAGAGGTAATCGGCAACGTCCACGGCGTAGACGGTTCCATCTGCGCCGATCACGGGGCGAACGAGCGAGTACTGGCCGTTCAGCTCGACACGCCACTTGAGGTGCAGCTCGGGCTGGACACCGCTGCCACCTATACCGCCACCATCCTTGCCGCCCCCCTTACCGCCGCCCGGCGCTGCCTGCAGGGGATTGGCCAGTAACAAGAGCAGCAGAGCGAGCAACGTGATGATGCGCTGCCAGTTAGTCATGGCTGCTGCCAAGGTCTTGATTGTCATGATGCATCTCCTTGCATATATTTCCTGTGGTTGGGAAATCCATGTAAATTCTAGGAGACCGGCGAAAGGAGGTCAGTGACATAAGTCACTTTCGGTAAATGGCCCAGGTCGATCAGGCGAAAGGCCGCATGTTCAGGCTTCGGCAACCTGCTGCCCGTCATCGCACGGATATCAGCTGACTGGTTCGCTGTGAAATTATTTCAGGTTTTCGAGGATGCGCAAATCCTGCAGCTCGATACGGCCGCGCTGAATATTGACCGCTCCCATGCGTTCGAATTCCTTGAGGACGCGACTGATGACTTCGCGCACCGATCCGAGTTCAGCGGCGATATGCTCGTGTGTCATACAGAGTGCCTGGCCGCCGGCTTCGGTCTGTGTGGAGTGTCTAAGAAGATAATCTGCAAGCCGCATGTCGAGACGGCCAAACGTGATCTCGCTGACCAGCGTCATCAGCTCCGTTATACGCTGCGCCATGGTATCGAGCACAAACTGGCGGACCGAGTCGTTTTCATCGAACCACTGTTTGAACATGTGGACAGGAACCACATGGGCCTTTACCTCTTTTTCCACGATCGCATCGGCAGCATAGGGTGTATTCAACAAGGCTGCATTCAGCGTGAGTAGGCAGGTCTGGCCGGCCTCGACATGATACAGTGTTATTTCACGACTGCTCTCGCCCGTAAGAAAGACACGCACGTCACCATGTGAAACAAGCGGAATGCATTCGCAGGCTGCGCCTGCACGGAAAAAGTAGGTGCCCTGTTCGAGTACGACTGGCCGCGCATGCTGCGCAATCACATTACGAAATCCTGATTCAGATGCTTCGTAGAAACCGAACTTCCCTAGTATCTCCTGAGATTTCAAGCTGATTGTCATGGGCACTCACATCATTGTTTACACATGCTGTTCATAACATCTACGTAGCCTGAAATTCCTCATGGTAATCCTGACAACCTCTCAGCCGCTTGGTGACTAACACTTCCAGTCTGGCACCTCGATGCAGTTTAGGGAAGGATGAGTTCATCCCATTGAGTTGGGTCGAGGGTTGCGGACCAGAGTCCAAGCCGACAGTACGTTCCTTTAAGCCAAAATCCTGTACTTCCGTTTGGAATCGATAGTGTTGACAAACTCTCTGTTTGAGTAACGATAATGGCAACGCCAGGCTATGCGGAGTGACGATGCGCCTGATTATCCAGTGATAGCGCGGCGCAGCAGGTTTAGCCCGATAAACAGCAGCACCACCAGCACGATGCGCCGGAAAGTTTCCGGATCGATATGGCGGCGCAGTGCTTGGCCGACGATCTGCCCCGCGGTGACGGGAAGAATAGCGAACAGGGCGGCTATCCAGCCTTCCGGCGACAGCAAACCGAACCAGGCAGTCACGACTGTCAACGTGACCCCGCCGGTGAGGAACATGAGTCCGATACCGGATACGAACTCGTCGGGCTTTAGCCGCAGCGACAGCATGAAGCTGGCCAGTACCGGCGCGAACAGGCTCGACAGCCCGCCGACGAGACCGGCCGCCAGACCGACGGGAACGGCCAACCTGGATTCCATGCCCTCGGGCAGACGCAGGCCTGGCCAATTCAGAGACAGAATGGCGAAAACCACGACTATGACGCCGAGCAGCGCGAACAGCAGTTCCGGGTCGCTGAGCGACAGGACCATACCGCCGACGCAGACTCCCGGCGGGATGGCGGCAAGCACCATCCGGAACCGCCTGGCCGAGGCGAACAGCAATCCACCGGAAACCGCCTGCCAGCCGTTGGAAATGACAATGGGAACCGCCATCAGCCCGACTGCCGTAGGCACGTCGGTGACCATGGCAATGATCGGCGTGGCGATGGGCGGCAGGCCGATACCGGTGACGCCCTTGGAAAGCCCCCCGGCGAAAAGACCCGCGGCTGCGATCACAATGACAGTCAGCGTCCATTCCATTAAAAGGGTGCGCTGCTCATGCCGTATTCCCGGCACAATTCTGGCACCGGGTCCCCGGCTTCCGCCTGTTTAAAAATTGCCAGGATCTGGCTGTCTCTATAACGTGATGTTTTCATGCAGAATCTCCTCTGCTCAGTGTATGAGAAAATTCTACTTTTGAGCACCGCTAGATTGCGTGGGGATTACTCAAGAAGGATTAACGTCTCCTTAGGGTCGTTCTTTCCCGTTAAGTGCTTGTTTATATTAGCGATGACTAAAGGTCCGAACAGGGTGTCGGGATCAACCGATCGACGCAACACATGCGATAAATAGCTCTGCCGCTGTTTAGAAATTACTTATTTAGAATCATTCCCTAGGAGGTAGTACGACCAGAAAGCGACATTCCCGGAGTCACTGTGTAGGTCGTGATAGCAGCAACTCCGATCATTCGTAACGACCCAAGCTCAGCGACCCGGACTGCGTGACGTATGGATTGCAACCGGAGCGCGATGGCCGGGTTCGCTGCAGCGCATGATTAAGCGATTTCATTGTGACTCTGTCCATACAACATCTTTGATTTCCGGGTCTAAAGCGAGAATCTCCTGGAGTGCCTCAGTAAGGCGAGTCAGCTCTGCAGTCGCATCAATCTTCTTGAAGAACTTCTTCACGATGGGTGTGCTTGGATCGGTGAAGCACAAGAACTCGTCGTCATCTCCATCCTGGTGTCCGCAACAAATAGCGAGCCTGAATCCTTCGTTTCGCACCGGGACATACCAGCCCCAATCCTCGGCAATCATCTCTTCTGTTGCGATTCCTCGCTCAGCAAGCTTCTGTACAAGATACTCGGCCAGGCGTTTACCCCAGAGCCCTGGATTGATCTGCTCCTCTTCGCCTTCGTAGGCGGGGAACCTGGACGACCGGAACTCGACTTGTGTTTTCATGGCACGGAATCGCCTAACGCTGGAAGTAACCGGCGGCAAACCCAAAGCGAAGCGGCGGGTTTGACGTTCGGTTGACTGACTTTTTAGTTTCCGACTGTTTTCTCATACCATTTATTATGCTCTTCGACATCGTGACCAAAGCCTGCCGCCATAAATAAATCACGCCAGTCCACGTTAGCTAGCTCTATAGCGCTTTCCAATTTCTTCATTTCACCTTCGCTGAGTTTTACTACCGAGAATCTTATTCTGTCCATTTCCTCTGGAGTCGAATTCTCGCAGAATGGAACACCAATTCCGCATTCATTAACCAACTTCTCCTTAACTGTATTTCTCGTCATCTCATCAGCGAACACGCTATTGATCAGCTTTTTTGCTCTATCGCTCAGCGCTAACATGATTGGTATCGCAATTTTGAAGCCAACAGCGTAATAGGCGGAATCCGCACTATTGGCAATAGTACCAATGCGGACTATTGTGTCAATTAACAGTAATATGCCGAAACATATCGTTCATGCAGTGCTGCCTGTGTATCGATCTTGGCCAGATGACAGCCGATAGCGGTCAGAGCCGAATGTTCGACTACTTTAAAGACATACAGATACTTACATTAAAGGTCGTGGTTGGGTCGCGGCCGGTCATCTGACTAAATTACTCAGGTTTTTACCCCCGGTACTTTTGAGTAACACAACCAGTCAGTCACGAGAAACTGGAGCAAGGCCCATTATGACCTCATATACGCCGCCCGGAAGAGTGTGTATCTGCCCAGGATGGGAATCAAGCGGACACAGTCGCAGATAGATTGCGATCAGCGGACGGGGCAGGCAATGGTGGCCACGCGCCGGCTGCCTAGCGGCTGCTGTTCAGGCCGACGAAACTGCCGCCGTTGGTTTCCGCCAGCTTGCGCATAAGCGCGGCGTAGCGCACCGCGTTCGACGGGATGCTGTTGCTCATGTTAAACAGCACCGGGAAGCCAACGGTGTGGATGCGTACCCGCTGCTTGCCGGACTTGTCGGCACGATTCAGCCCTGCGACGGTATCGATCACGGTCTGGATCGAGCCGCGCGCAAAGTCGTCGCCGAAAACGTACAGGCTGATGCGCTTGTCCTGCGCATGAAAGCGCCGGATGGCTGCCTCGATACCTTCCACAGGACTGGAATTTGAGAACGGCTCCCAGCCGGATAGCCGCGTAATGATGGCCTTGCGGCGTGCCGGTGTGTCGGGTATCCACTTGCCCTGGTACTGCGAGAACATGTAATCGCCCATGTCATTCATCACCTGGATACCCTTGACCCGCGGATAGATGTCAAGCACCTCGGTGATCTTCTTCAGCACCAGTGGCCAGGCATTCTGCCGCATGGAGCCGGAGGTATCGATAATGAAGATGATGTACTCGCTGTCTACCGGTACGCCGCCGATGGTAGCCGCCAGTTTTTTTCGCTGGTAGCCGCTGCCCAGCAAGCGCCGCATTTCCTCAGACAGGTCCTGTTTCGCAGCAGCAAGCTGATTCTCGATAATGGTCTGTGCATCATGTTCGTTGCGGGTAGTTGCGTACTGGCCGCGAATGGCAGACATGTCGCCCTGCAGGCGCGCAAGTCTTTCGCGATGCTCGGATAGCTGCTCCTGCCGGGCCGCCAGTTCACGATTGAGCACCGTGGTCTCACCCCGGATCTCGTGCAGTTCGGCTTCCAGTTGCGCCACCAGCCCGCTGAGGTCGACTGCCAGTTGCTCGATGACATGCGGCTCGGAAATCTTCACAATCACCAGCAGCAGGATGATGGCGCCGAAGCCACAGGAGACCACGTCCAGGAAGGACAGACTGAAAATCTCGATACTGCGCCGGTTACGTCGGCTCATGGCCAGTCCCGTGCCGGTGTCAGAAAGGAACCTCGCGTATCCTGCGCCAACTTCCAGAATGCCGCTGCTGCATAGGCATCGCCTTCCATCGGCAGCAGCACCGTATTCACCGGAATGCCGGACGGCAGCTCACGAACCGCCGTCCGGAAGTGTTGCAGGCGTTCGTCAGAAGATACCGTGGTACTGGTGGGTTTGCCGCGCCCCTGCGTCGGCAGCCCATCGGTGACCAGCAGGATATTATCCGGCCGCGGCGACAGCTTCCCGGCAATGGCCAGGGCATGGTACAGGCTGGTGCCCTCACCCGGTACAATCTGGCGCAGGGCACGGATGGCGCCATCCACGTCCTTGCGGCTGGAGGCCTGCAACCAGTTACCATCGGTACCGCTGACGGCAGCGCTGGCCCGTGTATTGAAGGTGTACAGCTGGAAACGTGCCGTGGATGGCAGGTTGCTCACCAGCCAGTCGGCGGTTTTCAGTGTGCGCTGCCACTTCGACGCACTGCGCTTGCTGGCCGCATCCATATTGCGCCGCCGCACCACATTGATAATGGTCTCATCCAGCATGCTGGCCGATACATCGACGAGTATCAGCACTCGCTTGCCGCCCATCTTCAGTCCGGTCAGATACTGGCGGTCGCCTTCCCCGCTGACCTTGCGCACCCTGGTGCCGCTGTCCCGGTCCGCCGTCTGTGGCGCACCCAGCCGCTTCTTCTCTTCATCCTGACTCTTCAAATCAGACACTAACTCATTGATATGTTGCGAACTTGCGAGGGTTTCACTTTCCATTTGCGCCACTTCGATCTCGAGTCTCTTGATGGTCTCGATGATGCGTTCGGCCTCGCCACGGGTCGTAACGAGTTCACTGTCGGCTGCGGCCAGGCTGTTGCGCGCTGTGACCAGTTGTTCATTGCCGACAATCACCTCCTGTTCGATACGTACCACCTCGGAACGCAGGTCTGCAAACACGGTATTGCGGGCGCGCACGGTGTCGGTATTGAGGATCAGCACCAGCAACACCACGGCCCCGAAGCCGCAGAACATGATGTCGAGGAACGACAGTGAAAACGGTGAAACGGGACGACGCTTCATGTTGAACGGGCGCGGATGCGTCGCTCAGCTCTGCAGGCGCCGAATCAGCCAGTGATCGACATAGCGTTCACTGTCGAACACCAGGCGCTCTTGCATCAGCTGCAACTGGTGTATGAAGAACATCAGCACGATACTGATGACCAGCGCGATAAAGGTCGAGTTGAAGGCCACGCCCAGGCTGGCAGTAACCCCGGTGATATCACCCTCGACAGCGCGGTGCGCCTGTCCCAGGGCATCACCAATACCGCGAACCGTTCCAATGAAGCCCACAGAGGGAATCGCCCAGGCAATGTAGCGGATGATAGACAGTTCGGATTCCATCCGGTCGCCTTCCGAGTCGCAGATATCGCGTGCTGCCGTCGAGACGTTTTGTACATTCCGGGTCGCGGCAAAGCGCTCGATGGCGGTCAGCAGCGCGCGCGGCAGAAGGTAGTGTTTCATGGACACCGGTAGTGACACGATGCGACTGGCAAGGTCGCGGGTATCTTCAGGGCCGATTGGCAGCTCCTCCGGCAACCGCAGCAGGTCCTGGTCAAGCAGCTTCTGCTGGCGGTAGGTCGTCCGGCCCTTGAAGCCAAGGATGGCGAAGGCCCACAGCATAAGGGTAAAGCAGGTCTCCTGCTCGTAGTCCTTGATCACGACGAAGAACGACCGCTGCTGGATGTATTCGGGGTCAGACTGCATCAGCAGCGCTTCCTGCTCGATAAAGGCGCTAGCCTGAGGCCGGATGAAACCGACATACAGGGCGTGCACCAGGATAAAAGCAATCAGCAGTGAAAACACCTGGTATACGAATTCGATGGGAAAGCCTCTGTTCATAATGCACCTGTTCCTGTGTTTTATCCGGTGTATATTCAGATATCCACGGGGAAGGACACGGCGCTGTCGGCGCTGATCCTTTCCGAGGGTTTGAAAGTGGTCGCGGGTTTTTCCGGTTGCCGCGTACGCTGTTTGACGGGCGGGCTGCGTTTCTGCGGTTCAGTCTGTTGCGTTGTCGTCGCCTTGCTGTCGTCCGCCGCGGGCTGTGCGAACAGAATCCCGGTTACGACCATGCAACCGAGCATCATCATCAGTCTTGAATAGCGCATCATCTTTGGTTCCATTTCGCCTGCATATATCACCTGTAGGAGCGCCGTCCTCCGGCGCGATTGGTGGTACACCTCATCGCGGTCAGGAGACCGTTCCTACACCGTATTATTCCGCATAGCGCGCAATGCGGAAACCGAGATCGGGGCGCGCCGTACGGCTGTAGTCGCGGTAACTCAGGCGCAACTCGGTAATCGTGCCCTGACGCCAGCTGGAGTCACGCACCACGTGGTGATCGCCGGAGACCGGGCCCAGCGGGTCCGTTACCAGCTTG
>JAOTTU010000222.1 GCA_029864225.1 Gammaproteobacteria bacterium
GGCGCCCGGTTGTGCCGCTCGATATGGAGGGTGGTCACCGTCGCCGGATCCAGCTGCGTGGTGATCGGCTGCGCACCGGGTTCGGGCTCGAGGCCGGGCTTGAAATACGCCACCAGCAGCAGCGCCATGACCAGTGCGACCAGTCCCAGATTGAGGAGGCTGCGTGAACCCATCACCGGCCTCGCCGCCGCCACCAGATCACCAGGCCGCTTGCCAGCAACAGCAGCGGCAGGCCGACCAGGAAGCCAAGGGCGATAGTGGCCTGGGCTGCCTTGCCGAGTTCCAGCGTGGTATCCGGTGCGGCCTTCACCCGGATGTCGAGGAAGGCATCGTCGTGGCTCAGCCAGTGCACCATGTTCAGTCCCAGGTCCAGATTGCCGGCATTACCGAGGTAGGTATTGGACAGGAAGTCGCCGTCACCGGTGACGATGATGCGTTGCGCGGGAGGCGCTGTGCCGGTCTCATCAGCTGTCTGCGTTGCCGCGTTGCGGGTGATGGCCACGCCGATATCCAGCGGTCCGGCACGCTCGTCGCTGTCCTCGTCGAACTGGATCTCGCCGGCAAGTTCACCGATCTCGGTCCAGGAACGATTCAGCGTCGACAGCAGGGGGCTGGCCTGCCATTGCTCGCGGTCGCGCAGCTCTAGGGCGCTGGCCTCCGGGAACACGCTAACCGCCTTCATTCCGCGGGTGACGTCGTGATTGGGGTAGGTGGTGACCACCACAAAGGCAGGGTTCTCGATGCCGAACATCCGGGTGGTGGCGTCCACGATGACCCCGGGCAGGAATTCGATTCCGAGTTGTTCGGCCAGCGGCTCCAGCCCGGCCGTCCGGCCGGGTTCCGCCATCCACAACAGGTTGCCGCCCCGGTCCAGGTAGTCAACCAGCAGGTCGATCTCGCCTGGCAGCAGGCTGACACGCGGCCCGGCGATCACCAGCAGGTGGGTGTTCTCCGGGATGTCGCTCTCGGCCAGATTGACTGTCTGCAGCCGGATGCCCTGTCGCTCCAGTTCCTTGCCGAAGGCGCCGAGGTCGAAGTTGGCCTCGCCATGAGGATCGCGTTCCCCGTGACCGGAAAGGAACACGATCCAGCGTTCGTCCTGGCGCGAGATGCGCAGCAGGCTATTGGTCAGCTGCTGTTCACTCAGTGTCTGGACGTTCTCGCTGCGGCCCTGGTAGCTGACCACCAGTTCGCCGTCGCTGCTGATGCCCTGGGCGCGCACGCGCTCGGGGGCGGTGTCCGGATTGACGAATTCCAGCGTGATATCGGGCTTGAAGCGCCGGTAACTGCTCACCAGGCCCTGGATCTGGCGGCGCAGCAGTTCGTCCTCGCGCGCGAAGGCGGTGATGCTGATGCCTTGCTCCATGTTGTCCAGCAGCGTGCGTGTGTCGTCCGAAATGGTGTTGCGGCTGCCGGCGGTCCAGTCGGCCTGGTAGACATACTGGGTGCTCAGCCAGGCCAGCAGGCCGACGAGGCCGATGAACAGCAGGGCGAATAGCCAGGATTGCAGGCGCAGCAGCAGGCGTGAACGGCGGGTGATTTCCATGGGTGACTCAGTGTGACAGGCGGTCGGCATCCAGGCGACGGATGCTGAGACCGAGGAACAGGATAATGATTAACAGGTAATAGGCTATGTCGGTACTATGGAACAAGCCTTTCAGCAGGGTTTCATAGTGACGCAGCATCGACAGGTAACCGAACAGGCTGCTGGTCTGGCCGTCGCTGTTGCCGGCCCAATCGATGATCCACAGCAGCAACAGCAGTCCGAAGGTGCTGATGGCGGCAATCGTGGGCTGTTCCGTCAGGGCCGACATGAACAGGCCGATGGCGGAAAACGCGGCCAACAGCAGGATGAGCCCCAGCAGGCCCGCGGCCAGCTTGCCGAGATCGAGGTCGGTGCCGACCAGCAGCGCCAGCGGCATCAGGGCCAGCAGACCCAGCAGGATCAGGAAAAAGGCCAGGATCCCCAGGTATTTCCCCATAATGATCTCGGTCATGGAGACCGGTGCCGTGAACAGCAGGCTGAGGGTGCGGTTGCGGCGTTCTTCGCTGAGCACGCGCATGGTCATCAGCGGCGTGACCAGCAGCAGGACAATGGCTGCATCGGCCAGCAGCGGGGCAATGATAATGTCCGAGACCCCGGGCGCCCCCTCGATGGCGGCCAGCCGCGGCTGCCAGACCAGGTAGTTGTCGACCTGCGACAGGAACAGGTAGGCGAGGATGAACTGCACCACGGCCAGTACCGCCCAGGCCAGTGGCGACAGGAACAGACTGCGCAGTTCGCGTGCGGCAATGGTGAAGATCATCAGGCGGCCTCCCCGGGCGTGGCAGCCGTTGGTTCCGAGCAGGTCAGCTCGATGAAGATCTGCTCCAGGGTGCGCCGCTCGGGCCTCAATTCGTACAGGCGCCAGTGATTGGCGACCGCCTGCTCGATCAGGGCCTCGGACGGGTCGGTGTCGCGGTAGTGGAGGCGTATCCGGCCGTCGGCCAGGGCCTCCGCGCCGCTGACACCGGGCAGCTGCTGCAGGCTGTTC
>JAOTTU010000002.1 GCA_029864225.1 Gammaproteobacteria bacterium
CCTGCGCTATCTCCGGCTGCATGATGAAATCCCCGCCACCACCGACACGCTGTTCGTGGTGGACCGTGCCGGCCAGTACAAGGGCCTGCTGCCCCTGACTACACTGCTGACCAATGACCCCGAATTACTGGTCGCCGCGGTCATGAACACCGAGGTCCAGCCGATCCCTGCCAGCATGCCGGATGACGAGGTCGCCCGGCTGTTCGAGAACCATGACCTGCTGTCTGCACCGGTGGTCGACGAGGCCGGCAAACTGCTGGGCCGTATCACCATCGACGACGTGGTGGACGTCATCCGTGAGGACGCCGACCACTCCCTGCTGAGCATGGCCGGCCTCGATGAAGAGGACGACACCTTTGCGCCAATCGTGATCAGCGCCCGACGCCGTGCCCTGTGGCTGGGTATCAACCTGTTCACCGCCTTTCTCGCCTCCTGGGTCATTGGCCTGTTCCAGGCGACCCTGGAGCAGGTCGTCGCACTGGCCGTCCTCATGCCCATCGTCGCCAGTATGGGCGGAATTGCGGGCAGCCAGACACTGATCATCGTGATCCGCGGACTGGCACTGGGCAAGGTGGGGAAGGCCAACGCACGCTGGCTGATGTACAAGGAACTGGCCGTTACGGGATTGAACGGACTCGGCTGGTCACTGGTGGTCGCCGTGATCGTGACCCTCTGGTTCCAGGACATGGCCATCGGCATCATCATCGCCGCAGCGCTGATCGTCAACCTCGTGTGCGCCGCCATCTCCGGCCTGTCCATTCCCTTTATCCTCAAGCACATGAATATCGATCCGGCTCACGCCGGCAGCGTCCTGCTAACGACCGTCACTGACGTGATCGGCTTCATGGTCTTCCTGGGGCTGGGAACGATTTTCCTGCTCTGAATGGTAACAAGGTGGCATTGTCGCCTTTACGTCCGGGCCAGCATGTGTCTGGAATTGCCAACCGGGCCTAGACTGCACTGCAGCCCCCTCATAGCCCTGACTGGTTCCAGTTATTGAATGCCAACAGCCAGCTGGAAATGTCGGGATACTCATTGCCGCGTGCCTGCAAATGGCTACCCAGTTCGATCATGAGTTCGCGGAATTCCCGTATTTCCGCCTGCCATGACTGCTCGTCCAAGCCCGGGTTATCCGCCAGGGCCTGATTGGCGATGGAGCCGGCTCCGCCCCACATACGGTTTGAGTTCAGTTCCCGGTAAAACCGGACTTCATCCCTTCCGCCGAGGTCGATCACTGACCCTATCCAGGCAGCGCTGTCTCCGGGGTGGTTTTCCAGGATCTCATGGAGACGCTGCAGGGTGGCCTGAACAGCCATCGCGCCAGGTTTAGTGAATACGCTGCAATGCTGGTATTACTGAAGCGCCAGTTCCGCGGCGATCATTTTTTTCAGCTGGCTCCTGCAGGTGGTCACCTTGCAGTGCTCGCTGTGCCGGCAGCTGAGTTGCAGGTCACGGACCTGGTCATCCGCAATATCCAGCATGCAGACCAGCGCAATCTCTTCCCTTTCACGCTGCGACCGCGCCTGCTCGAGCAAGGTGACGGTCTGGCAACCCTCGATAAAGCGCTTGCGGGCGAAAAACGCGATCTGGTCGAAATCGTAATTCCCCAGGCACCCGGGGTTATAGCAGGCCATGACGTCGTACCTCTTCTTGCTTCCTGGTAGCCACCAACCTGGCTGGCTGCCATTCATAAACATAGCCCGTTTCGTTTCCTGGTGCTTTGATGTGGATCAAGTATGTGGCCTGCATGGGATTTGGATACACTGGCAGCAGACAACCACCGGAACTCGCAGCATATGCAATATCGCAAACTTGGAAACACCGGAATCGATGTCAGCGTCATCTGCCTTGGCACCATGACCTGGGGTGAACAGAACACGCAGGTCGAGGCCTTCGCACAAATGGACTATGCACTGGCACACGGCGTGAACTTCTTTGATACGGCGGAACTTTACCCGATTCCGCCGCGAGCGGAGACCTATGGCCGCACCGAAGAGATCATCGGCAACTGGCTGCACAAGACCGGGAATCGCAGCAGGATCTCCCTCGCCAGCAAGGTCGCCGGTCCCGGTCCAGGCTGGATCGACCATATCCGCAATGGCCGGACGCGCTACAACCGGGAGCAACTGCAGGAGGCACTCGACGGGAGTCTAAGACGCCTGCAGACCGACTGCATCGACCTCTACCAGCTGCACTGGCCGGAACGCGACACGAATTTCTTTGGCCAGCTGGGCTTCACGCCCGGGGAGCCGGACGAGTTCACGCCCGTAGTCGAAACCCTGGAGGCATTGAACGATTTTGTGCAGGCCGGCAAGATACGCCATATCGGTCTGTCGAATGAAACCCCGTGGGGCATCATGCGTTTCATCCAGATCGCCGAACAACTGGGCCTGCCACGCGTGGTTACGGTACAGAACCCCTACAGCTTGCTAAACCGGTCCTATGAAGTCGGCGCCGCAGAGGTCTCCTGGCGCGAGCACTGCGGCCTGCTGGCCTATTCTCCGCTGGGTTTCGGCGTGCTGTCCGGCAAATATTTAAACGGCGCCCGCCCCGCCGGGGCACGCCTGACCCGGTTCCCGGACTACATGCGCTACAGCAGCCCGACCGCCGAACGGGCCACGTCGCAATACGTCGCCCTGGCACGCCGGCATGACCTGGAACCCTCACAGATGGCGCTGGCATTCGTCAACAGCCGGAGGGTTCTAACCAGCACCATCATCGGCGCGACCTCCCTGGAGCAGCTGCGCAGCAACATCGGCAGCATCGAAGTGGAATTATCAAACGAGGTGCTAGAAGGGATAGAGGCTATTCACTCCGAGCAACCCAACCCCAGCCCCTGAATTACAGATCCAGGAAACACCTGCTGCCGGTTAAGGTCATCATAGTATGGAAAGTGCTGCAAAGACGCACGTTGAGGTTTCCTGCGCGGTACCTGCGGTATACCCGTGGCTTAACATGAAAAACACATCAGCACTGCTTTACATGTCTTGTTGCATACGCATGTGCAATGTTATTCCCCCTGCGCCCTCCCCTACTTACAATTTAGCATTCAGGCGCCCGCGACTGTCATCTGTTCGATCAGCACCGAGCCGCTGCGGATATTGCCGCGCAGGTCCACGTCATTACCTACCTCAACGATCCCCATGAACATGTCTCTGAGGTTACCGGCCACGGTGATTTCATCCACGGGGTACTGGATCTTGCCGTTCTCGACCCACAAGCCGGCCACGCCACGCGAGTAGTCCCCGGTCAGTATATTCACCCCGAAGCCGATCAGCTCGGTGACCAGCAGGCCGGTATCCATTGCACGCAGCAACTCCGACAGGTCCTTGTCACCCGGATCGATGCTGAGGTTGTGTACACCGCCGGCATTGGCAGTGGTCTCCATCCCCAGCCGGCGCGCGGAATAGCTGTCCAGAACATAGCCCTGCAGTACGCCATCCCGCACCAGGTCACGCGCCTGAGTGGCGACCCCTTCGGTATCGTAAGGGGCGCTGCCCAGCGCCTTCTTCAGCAGCGGCTGCTCGTGGATATGTATAAAGCCCGGGAACACCTGTTTCCCCAGGTGGTCAACCAGGAAGGATGCCTTGCGGTAGAGACTGCCGCCATTGATGGCGCTGATAAAGTTTCCGAACAGGCCGCGTGCCACGTCAGCGGCGAAAATGACAGGGGCCTGGCGCGTGGTCAGTCGCCGGGAACCCAGTCGCCTGATGGTGCGTTCACCGGCCATGCGCCCGACCTCCTCGGGAGCTACAAGATCGTGGTGATCGCGTGCGGCCATATACCAGTGATCGCGCTGCATTTCGTCACCCTGCCTGCCCACCACGGAACAACTCAGGCTGTGACGGCTGGTGCGGTAGCCACCCGAGAAGCCATGGCTGTTGGCCGACACCCGCATGCTGGTATAGCTGGAGAGCGTCCCACCTTCGGAATTCACGATGCGTTCATCCACGGCACGCGCCGCGGCCTCGCAGTCACGCGCCAGCTCGATGGCCTGGTCAACGTCGAGTTGCCAGGGATGATACAGGTCCAGGTCGGGTATCACGGATGCCATCCGCTCGGCATCCGCCAGGCCGGCGCAGGGATCCGCGCTGGTATAACGGGCGATATCGCAGGCCGCCTCCACGGTGGCGCGGATGCCGGCGGGCTCGAAATCGGCGGTGCTTGCCGAACCCTTGCGGTGGTCGAAATAAACCGTCAGGCCCAGTCCCCGGTCACGGTTGTATTCCAGGGTCTCCGTTTCACCCAGGCGTACGGTCACCGACAGGCCCGCATCGATGCTGGCACCCGCCTCCACGCCGTCGGCGCCCAGCTTCTGTGCCTGGGCAATAATACCGTGCACCAGCTCCTCCAGCTGCGACTGCTGTTGAAATTCCGCTTCGTTTGCTGCGCTTTGGCTTTCTGACATGATCATTTCCCGGGAAGTGGCGAGGATTCTACCGGTCATACCCTGACCGGACAAATCCCGCCGAAACCGCTATCCTTCATTATGAGTCGACACGCTATACCACTTCATGCACGACGCTGAATACGAAAAAGAAGCACTCATCAGCAAGTCCCAGCGCAAGCGCGACATGACCGCGTTGCAGCGGCTTGGCGAGGAGCTGCTTGATTTCGATGCCACCACACTGAGCCAGCTGGAACTGCCGGAAGACCTGCTGGATGCTATCAAGACCGCAAAGAAGATCCATGCACACAGTGCGCGCAAGCGCCAGCTGCAGTACATCGGAAAACTGATGCGCGCCATCGATCCCGGGCCGGTCCGTGCGGCGGTCGAGGCCCGACGTCACCAGCAAGCCACCAACGACCAGGAATTTCACCTCCTCGAGGAACTGCGCGAGGCGCTCATCAGCGAGGGGGATTCCGCCCTGGCAACGGTGCTCGAGCATTTCCCGACAGCCGACCGCCAGCATATCCGCAAGCTGGCCCGCCAGGCGCGCAAGGAACGGGAGCTGAACCAGCCCGCCCGGGCCGCACGCCGGCTGTTCCGCGACCTGCGGGAATTGCAGGAAAACTCCTGATCAACCAGTCCGGTTCCCTGCGCGAACCATAAAAAAAACGGCGGCCCCCTGGCCGCCGCTGTGTTCTACATGACAGAAATCAGCAGTTATTCTTGGATACCGGTATCACTCATCCGATACGCTCTGCACACAGGTTCTGACCACTCATCTGGGCGAGGATGTCGAACGACGAGATCCGCACCGGATCATATGAGACCAGCATCAGATGCGGCCGTTTCTCGTTGAAATGCACCTCATTCACGCCCTGCAAACGGGTGATCGCAGCCTCGACATCGTGCCGGCGGTTCTCTTCCAATGTGTCATCAACATGCATTACCAAATCACTGCAATGTGTCATGGTATCTCCTCCATTGGGTTGGATTAATGCACTACCTCATTGCACGGGTCTTCTGTCACCCCCGGATTGCCCCCGGGCTAAACATCCTCCGTGAGGCACCACCGTAGACTAAACGAGACATATAAGTCAATGTATAATAAGGTTATTTGTTTATACACAACATATTGTGTCATAAATTTGAATTATCCCTGCCAAAACACTATATATGGAAGTAGGCGCCCGAAAATTCACATGAGAAATTTGAGGGATTTAAAAGGAATCGCCGATTTTCAGCTGACTACTGATCAATCAACTGCATCGCCAGGCAGGCCCGCGACACCGTACCTTCCGGGTCGAACCGGACCCGGAATGCCGGGAACACACTCAGCTGTCCCATGCCGGGGAACACCCGAAAGGGGCAAAGCAACCGGGACTGCCCCCTTTGGTAGTTGGTATGGTTAAGGTTCAGCGATGCGCGGGCGCTGTTCCTGCCGGCATGCACCGAGTTCAGGCGCCGGTTCCGCCAACGGTCAGTTCATCGATCAGCAGGGTGGGTTGTCCGACACCGACGGGGACGCTCTGCCCTTCCTTGCCGCAGGTGCCGACACCGGAATCCAGTTCGAGATCGTTGCCGACCATAGAGACCTGTTTCAGCACATCCGGCCCGTTGCCGATCAGAGTCGCCCCCTTGACCGGGCGGGTGATCTTGCCGTCTTCAATCAGGTAGGCCTCGCTGGCGGTGAAGACAAACTTGCCCGAGGTGATGTCCACCTGGCCGCCGCCGAAATTGACCGCATACAGGCCCCTGTCGACAGACTGGATAATCTCTCCGGGATCGTGTTCTCCGGCCAGCATGTAGGTGTTGGTCATGCGCGGCATTGGCAGGTGCGCGTAGGATTCACGCCGGCCATTACCGGTCGGGGCCACGCCCATCAGACCGGCGTTGAGGCGGTCCTGCATGTAGCCCTTGAGGATGCCGTTCTCGATGAGCACGGTGTTTTCTGTCTTGATGCCTTCGTCGTCGACGTTCAGGGAACCGCGCCGGCCCTGCAGGGTCCCGTCATCCACCACCGTGCACAGGGGCGAGGCCACCCGCTCCCCGATGCGCCCGGAAAAGGCCGACGTCCCCTTGCGGTTGAAGTCCCCCTCCAGCCCATGGCCGATCGCCTCGTGCAGCAGGATCCCGGGCCATCCCGGGCCCAGCACCACCGGCATGCTGCCCGCCGGGGCGTTGACCGCCTCCAGGTTAACGAGGGCCTGGCGCACCGCCTCGCGCGCATAGCCCAGGGCGCGATCCTGTTCCAGGAAGAAGGCGTATTCGGTCCGCCCGCCGCCGCCGGCACTGCCCTGCTCGCGGCGGCCGTCCTGCTCGACGATCACGCTGACATTGAAGCGGATCAGGGGACGCACATCGGCCGACAGGGTACCGTCACTGACGGCCACCATCATGACCTCGTGCACGCCCGCGAGACTGACCACGACCTCGCTGACACGCGGGTCCTGGCGACGTGCCTCCACATCCACGTTCCTGAGCAGCTGGACCTTGGCGTCGGCCGACATCCGTTCCAGCGGGTCGAGAGGCGGGTAGAGGATGTGCTCATCACCCCGATGCCAGGCCTGCAGGCTGCCTTCAGTGCCACGTTTGGCGATGGCGCGGGCCGCCTGCGACGCCTGCAGCAGGGCCGGCATCATGATCTCGTCGGAATAGGCAAACCCGGTCTTGTCACCGCTGATCGCCCGGACGCCGGCACCCTGTTCGATGTTGTGGATACCTTCCTTGACGATGCCGTCTTCCAGCACCCAGGACTCGTAGCGCGTCGACTGGAAATACAGGTCGCCGCTGTCCACCGCGTGTCCGAGCAACTGGCCGAACAGCCGGTCGAGATCGTTTTCATCAATACCCGCGGGGGCCAGCAGGCGCTGGCGTGCGATATCAAGATTGGAGGTACTCATAATACGATCAAACTAGCTGGCTTACTGACACGGTAAACGACGGTGCTCGATACTGGGGAAATTGCGGCGCGCACTTTCCAGCCGCTGCAGGTCAATGCTGGCACAGACCACGCCCGGGCCGCGTGACAGGCTGTTCAGGATGATGCCCCAGGGATCGACGATCATGCTGTGTCCGTGGGTTTCACGCCCGTTGAGGTGATAACCGCCCTGGTCGGCGGCCACGACATAGCAAAGGTTCTCGATGGCGCGTGCCCTCACCAGAACCTCCCAGTGCGCCCGCCCGGTGATCGCGGTGAATGCCGCCGGCAGGACCACGATCTCCATGCCTGCGGTCAGTTGCTGCCGGAACAGTTCCGGGAAACGCAGGTCATAGCAGATCGCGACGCCCATACGCCCAAAGGGGCTGTCTATGACCAACACCTCGTCACTGGGCTCGATGGTCTTGGATTCCGTGTATTGCTCGTCACTGTCCACCAGTTGCACATCGAACAGGTGGATCTTGTCATAGCGGGCGACCTGTTTACCTGTATCGTCATAGACCAGGCAAGCCGCGCGTATCTTGTCCCTGGCGTTGGCCACCAGCGGGACGGTCCCGCCCACCAGCCAGATGCCATGACGCGCCGCCTGCTCCGACAGGAAGGCCTGGATCGGGCCATCACCCTCTGCCTCCCGTATCTCGACCTTGTCGCGCTCCGACAGGCCCATGATGGCAAAGTTCTCCGGCAGCACCACGAGCTTCGCCTCGCGGCTGACCGCCTCCTCGATCAGGCGCTCCGCCTCCAGCAGGTTGGCACCCACATTGGGCCCGGAGGCCATCTGAATACATGCAACAACCGTCATCGTTTTAACAACCCTGCCAACACATTCACTTCCCGCGCTCCTGGATAATCGCCGGCTCGCGCACCGGCATGCTAATTATTTGATCGATTGAAAGAATACCACAGATCCCGTGGTGGCCATGGCGTGCCGGCGCCTGATCGAGGCGCTCACTCGATGTCTTCGGGTTCACTGGTAACGGTCTCTTTTGCCGGGCTATCAAGCGGGGTATAGACCGGGTCCGACCAGGGGCCGGTGACGGAGTAGCGGGTGCGGGCAAAACTCGTCATCCCCTCGATCTCTTTGCCCAGCAACTTGTCCGCAACCAGCAGCGCGGCGCCCACGGCCGGTCCGCCCGCAATGGCAGCGGCCAGGGGCAGGCTGGACCCGACCCGCGGGATTACGGTGACCAGTTCATCATAATCCTTTGCAGCCAGCCCCACGCGCCCTGCTATCTCGATTCGGGCGGAGGGGCCCTCGATGGTCAGGTCGCTGGTATGGGCATCCCCGCCGGTCAGTGCGAAGTTGCCCTCGATCCGGTCAAATGCGAAGCCCTTCTTGAACAAGTCGCTGAAGTCGAGCAGCAGCCTGCGCGACAAGGTATGCAGGCTGATCAGGCCGAGCACGCGCCCGGCCCCGGGTTCGACATCCAGCAATTGCCCGTCCTTGATCAGCAGGTAGAGTTTCCCGTTGGCGCGCTCCGGCAGGAAGTCCCAGGGGTCGCCGCGCCAGCTTGCATTGACCGACCCGGACACACTGCCCCCGGAAACGTTCTCTTTGTACTTGAAGGCCTTCAGCAGCGCGTCCAGCTTGCCATCGCTGAAGGTGATACCGAGCCGCGAAATGGCCTGCTCATCGACCATCCCCCAGTTGCCTGTCATGCGCATATCGAGCATGTCGGATGCCAGCACCAGCCTTTCAATACGTACATCCCCGGCATCGCGGGTCGCCAGCAGGTCGACCTCACCCAGGTCGACACCGGCATAGCTGAACTCCTGTACCGTTACATGCAGGTTCGGAAACGCTGCGGGCGAGAGCGACAGGCCCCCGGCCGCAGCTGCCCCGGTGTCCCTCTCGACCACCAGCCGGTCGAGGTTCATGACGACGCGCTTGATCCCGGCACCCTCATAGGCAAGCTGCACCTCGCCGTCGACATCCGGGCCTGTCAGTGTAATATCCTGGACCAAACCGGTCTTTACCGCGTGGACCTTTACCCCGTGCAGGCGGTGGCCGGCAAACTGCAAATCATCGATCAGCACATCGGTTTCCAGCGGAGGACCGCCACCGGACTGCCAGCCGGCGAAAACCGGTTGCCAGCGTGACAGCGCAAACCGCTGCAAGCTGCCCGTGATTGACAGGACATTCGCATCCGGCAGGACCGCCCTCTCGGCACCGATCACGAGATTACCCCTGACCCACTTCTGGCCCTGATTGGCCGGCTGCAGCGCGAACACCCCGTTGGCGATATCCGCATAACGGAAGCGCACCATCCTGTCGGAGCCGGTAATGTTATCCATGCTGATGACTAACGGCCGTGCCTCCGCTGGTGTTTTTCCGAAGGGTTCAGGCAACTCGATGCCGACACCCTCGAGTGCGGAGGAGATCTTCAGTCCGACCCCGGGTGGATCACTGCGCTGCCGCAGCTGTCCGATTCGCAACAGCACCTCCCAGTCACAGCGACCCGAAAAAAAGGATGCCAGCTGGATATTCTGTGTGCGCGCGAAATCCACCAGTGCAAGCGGGCCGCGCAGGCTGACATTGGTCACGGCGGTAGCGCTATCGGTCCAGACATCCACGGCAACCGGCTTGTCGAACAGGCTGGCCTCGAGCGACTCGCCGCTGATACCGTGCATGTCAAAGGCCAGCTTGCCCTGGATATTATCCAGGCTGACATCCGTCTCCTTCACCTTCAGGCTGTTGCCCTTGAGCAGGATTTCACCCCGGGCATCGATGGGCCGCTTGCCACGCAGCGGGATATTGATATCCAGTTTCAGTGCCGCATTCCCGCTGCTGCTGGTACGGTCAACGAAGCCGCCGTAGGTATGGCCCAGCGGGCTGCTGGCCAGTTCCGCCAGCATGACGGGCAGTGACCCGTATACAGTACCGTCAAGCTCGAGATCGGGCGCGGCCAGATCCTTTATCCGCACGTGTACCTCGCCCAGTGAGGCCGAACGGATTTTCCCCTGTTTGCCGTGGATATCCATAGAACGGCCGTTGAATGCGATCTCCGCATCGAGCTGCTCGATACGCGTCCAGGCCTGGTTGTAATCGAGTATGGCGTTGCTCACCGGCAGGCTGGCGGTCAGTTGCCCGCCGCCGTTGTCGAAGGGCACCCGATCGAGCGGCCCCTGCAAGACAATACTCCCGGCCCTGATCTCGCCACTGACCAGGCTGCGGTCCAGCCAGGCGACCGCTTTCGGTGACATGATGGAAGCTGGAAGATAATGCCTGACCGCCGCCAGGTCGCCGCGCTGCACGTCGATCTGCATATCGATCACCGGGGAAGATCCGGCCGGCGGCAACTCCAGCCCGAGCGAGGCCGTGAAGGCCAGGTCGGCATTGCTGATATCCAGTGCATTACCTCTGATGATCAGACGGTCATTGTCATAGTGCCAGGCAACCTCACCGGACAGGGCATCAAACCGCAGGGTATCGCGGAAGATCTCTTCATCCCGAAAGACGGCGTTTCTGCTTTGCAGCCAGAGCGCACCGGCATCCGAGGTCCCGGTGATGCTGCCCTGCAGGCCATGGATGGCCGGTCCGGTAGCGGTACTCCGGAAACCGAGGTCATCGAAACTCGCATCAAAGCCAAGCACGCGGATGACGTCACCGGCACTCTTGAAAATGACGGAAAGGTTCTGGACGGTGCCCTCGGCTGTAAAATTGGCAATCTGCTGCCAGCGTTTGTCTTCCAGGCCGGGTATGATCCGTAAAAAAGACTGCGCATCCTCCAGGTACAGGTGAGCGAATTCACCTGCAATGTAGCGCTCGCCGTCGACCGTGCGCCCGGCCAGCGAGTACAGTGATTCTTCCCGTTCCTCCGTACCCTGCTCGACACTGAGCCGCTGTACCGTGAACTGCCAGCCGGGTTTGCTGTCACGCCAGCCGAACACCCCGCTGTAACGGTCGACGGCATAATCCATTGGCGCATCCGCTGCCATGTGCTGCAGGCGCAGGTCACTGATGTCGATCTCGCCGCGGATAGCGCGCAAGTCGGCAAATTCGACATCAACCCAGCAGCGGACATCGGCGACACCCTGGAGAGCCACAGCGGAGATGATCGGGGCCAGGTTCTCGTTGGTCAGGGCCAGCGACTGTCCCTTCATGTACAGGCGCCCGCTCCACTTGCCGATAGCGCCCAGCGCACCCCTGAACACTCCCTGGACATCGACCCGGTAACCCAGGTGCTCGGGTAACATGGCATAACCGATCAGCACATGCCGGTCACCGGTATTTTCCAGGCGCACGGTGACGTCGGAGAAGCGCGCGGGCTTGCGCGTGTAGAGCCGGTCGTGGACGATAATCACCGAATCGTGAATGGAAAGGCGTTGCACTCCCAGCAGTCCTGCCAGCTCCGGACCGACGCCCCCCTTCCCCTTGAGCCTGTCGACGTAGATCTGCCCGTCCTCGTCCCGGATGAGCGTCAGGTCGGCGCCGATGATATCGATGCTATTCAGCTGCAGCGTCTGCTCATAGGCGTATTTCCAGATATCGAGACCCAGCCAGATCTCGTCGACGGCAAGCCGTTTGCCCGGCTGCTCCGGATTCGAGATGACCACGTCCCTGAGCTTGAGTACCGGTCCCAGGCCGCGCCAGGTCGCATCCATGCGCCCGATACTGACCGGTTTGCCCAGGAGTTCGCTGGCCAGTCCCTCTACCTCACTGCGGTACTCGCCCAGCGTGGGGACCCACAGGCGCGCGGCCGTCAGCGTGATTGCGAGCAGCAGCAGCATGAAGACAAATGACAGCCAGAGGGCATTGAAGATACGGGCGAGCATGATTAAGGATAACGCTCAGCAACCGCCCGGGTTGACAGCCCGGGATAAGCGACTGGAATCCATTCCATCAGGGACTACATGGGAACAACATCATACTGTTCCTGTGTATAGAGGGCCTCCACCTGGTACTTGATCGGTTTTTCTATAAAGGCCTCCAGTTCTGCCAGGCTGTCTGACTCTTCGTCCAGCAGCAGGTCAACGACTTCCTGGGAGGCCAGCACCAGTAGTTGCTGTGCATCGAACTGGCGTGCCTCCCGCAGGATCTCGCGGAAGATTTCATAGCAGACGGTTTCCGGCGTTTTCAGCGACGCCCTGCCGCCACAGGTTGGACATTCCTCGCACAGGACATGTTCGAGGCTCTCGCGGATCCGCTTGCGCGTCATTTCCACCAGGCCGAGGCTGGAGACCTCGGTGATATGGGTCTTGGCATGGTCCTTGTCCAGACACTTCTCGAACGCGCGCAGCACCTGGCGCTTGTGCTCATCCTGCTGCATGTCGATAAAGTCGGCGATGATGATGCCGCCCAGGTTGCGCAGCCGCAGCTGGCGGGCAATGGCCTGTGCCGCCTCCAGGTTCGTCTTGAAGATGGTCTCCTCGAGATTGCGGTGTCCCACGTAACCCCCGGTATTGACATCAATCGTGGTCATGGCCTCCGTCTGGTCGATGACCAGGTGACCGCCGGACTTGAGTTGCACCTTGCGGTCAAGCGCTTTCTGGATCTCATCCTCGATGCCATAGATATCGAAAATGGGGCGTTCCCCCGTGTAGTATTCAAGTTTCACGTTCAGGTCAGGCATGAACTTCTCGGCAAACTGCGCGAGGCGCTGGTGGCCCTCGCGCGAATCGATGCGGATTTCTTGTATCTGGTCATCCAGCAGGTCACGCATCACGCGGATGCTGAGCGGCAGATCCTCGTAGACTACGGAACCGGGAGTCGCCACGGCCTCGCGTTCCTTGATTGACTCCCACAGCTTCCTCAGGAACATCATGTCGGCGCGCATAGCGTCGGAGCTGGCGCCCTCGGCCGCGGTGCGCGCGATGTAGCCACCGGCATCCTGTTCCGACATGAACAACTGGATGATATCGCGCAAGCGAATACGCTCGTTCTCGTCCTCGATCTTCTGCGAGATACCGACGTTATTGACAGTGGGGATGAACACCAGGTAACGCGACGGGATGCTGATCTGCGTCGTCAGGCGCGCACCCTTGGTGCCCAGCGGGTCCTTGACCACCTGTACGGTCAGCTCCTGGCCTTCCTTGAGCAGTTCGTTGATGGTGCTGGTGAACGGCACAGCGGAGTCAGCGGTTTCCGGATTCCTGGGCGTGATATCCGAAGCATGCAGGAAGGCGGCACGCTCCAGCCCGATGTCTACAAACGCGGCCTGCATCCCCGGCAGGACACGGCATACCCGGCCCTTGTAGATGTTGCCGACCAGGCCGAGGCGCGCGGTACGCTCGATGAAGATCTCCTGCAGCACGCCATTCTCTACCAGCGCCACACGCGTCTCCCGGGGTGTTACGTTGATCAGTATCTCTTCACTCATTCCGTATACCTGAAGCTGTTGGTTCCACCAGACCTGCATATCACCTTACAGAACATTGATGGCAAATTCCTGCAGTAATTCCGCCGTTTCATACAAGGGTAGCCCCATCACCCCTGAATAACTGCCTTCCAGGCGGGTGATGAACGTGGCGGCCAGCCCTTGGATGGCATAGCCGCCGGCCTTGTCCCGGGGCTCGCCCGTCGCCCAGTATGCCTCGCATTCTGCCGGGCTCAGCGTGCGGAATGTCACGGAACTACAGTTTACCCGCACCGCCTCATGGTGACCGACCAGTGCCACGGCACTCTGGACCTGGTGGCTTCTGCCGGAGAGCCGCTGCAGCATTTCCAGGCCGTGAATCCGGTCCTGCGGTTTACCCATGATTTCGCCATCGATGACAACCGCGGTATCGGCACCCAGCACCGGCCGCGCAGGGCTCTTACCCAGAGATGCCCACCCGGCCCGCGCCTTGTCCAGGGCAAGGCGGCGAACGTAAGCAGCGGCGGCCTCCCCGGGCCGATGTGCCTCGTCGATCTCGATGGGTAGCAGGGTGAAGCGGATGCCCAGTTGCGCCAGCAAATCTCGGCGCCGTGGCGAGGACGAGGCGAGAAATAGATCAGCGGACGAGTTCATATGAACTCATATTAACAACAACTCGTAACAGATTGAATAGATAGTTTATTTAGCAGTAATAACAACAGCAGTCGGTGGCGCCGCTCAGGCGCGGTGGTAGGGATGCCCACTGAGCAGGGTCCAGGCCCGGTAGACTTGTTCGGCAATCACTACCCGCACCAGCGCATGCGGCAAAGTGTGCGCAGACAGTGACCAGCACAGGTCCGCACGTGCCAGGCAGGCGTCCGCCAGGCCGTCAGCGCCGCCCACCAGCAGCGCGATAGCGCGTCCGCCCTGCATCCAGTCCTGCAACCGGAACGCCAGTTCCTGGGTGCTCCAGGGCTCGCCAGTGACGTCCAGGGCGACAACCAGCGTCTGCCCGGGAATGGCGGCCAGCAGCTGACGCCCCTCCTCCTCGCGGATACGCGCGATGGACAGTGTCTTCTTGCGCTTGCAGGGGGGGATCTCGACCAGCCGCAGGCTGCATTCATGCGGCAGGCGCCGGGCGTATTCCCGGTAGCCCTCGGTAACCCATGACGGCATCCGGGTACCAACCGCAATCAGGTGAATATGCATCGGCGCTATTGCAGCCGGGGGCTGCGCCGTGCGTCAGTCGCCGTATTGAAGACTGGCACGCTGCTCAGTTCGCCTCCTCGATGCGGCCACCGACAGACCAGAGTTTCTCCAGCGCATAAAATTCCCTGACCGCGGGCAGCATTACATGAACCACCACGTCGCCGAGGTCGATCAGTATCCACTCGGCCGCCGCCGCTCCCTCCACGCCCAGTGCCGGATTGCCGGCCTGCTTGGCCTTCAGCGCCACGTTGTCCGCCAGCGCCTTCACGTGACGTGTCGAGGTGCCGCTGACAACGACCATCCTGTCGGTGATCGAGGTCAGCTCGCTGACATCGATTACCTTGATATCGACACCCTTGAGATCCTCCAGCGCGCCCATGACCAGGGCCAGCAGCTCATCGCCCTGCCGCCCCGGGTGATCAGTTATTCGATTGTGCTTTTCAGTCTTCACGGTTCATTGCCTGCCTTGGTAAAGGCCCTCGTGGTTGATGATCTCACGTACGTCTTCCGGCACCAGGAACCCCGCACTGCGTCCCTCAGCCAGGCGCATGCGGATATCGGTTGCGGAAATCTCCAGCTGGGTGACCGGCTGAAACAGCAGGTGACCGGCGGCCTGTTGGCGCAGCTCGCCGGCACCAGCCACCCGGTGCAGGCTGATGAAATCCGCCAGCTCGCCCTGCGCCGGAATTTCCGCACCCGGGCGCATCATGACGACCAGGTGACACAGGTCGATCAGCTCGCGCCAGCGGTGCCAGGTCGTCAGGCCGCGGAAGGCGTCCATACCGACCAGCAGGCAGAGCGTTTTCGCGCTCGCTTCGGCACGCAGCGAGCTCAGGGTATCGTAGCTGTAGGACGGGCCTTCCCGTCCAAGTTCGCGCTGGTCGACCACGAAAGCAGGATAATCCTGTACCGCTGCCTCGAGCATCTTCACCCGCTGTAGTGACGAGGCAACGGGTTGGTCCCGGTGCGGCGGAAGGTGACAGGGAATCAGGCGCACCTGTTCCAGCGCCAGCGCCTCGCAGACATCGAGCGCAGTGCGCAGGTGACCAAAATGGACCGGGTCGAAGGTCCCGCCAAGGATGCCTATCATGAAGGGATGAGAGGCGCCGCCAAGCCCCGGGGATGTAATACGAACTTAAGCAATGTGCGCGAGCAATTCCTAAGCGTTTGTTTGCTAAGTCTAGCGCAAAGACGCGAAGAACGCAGAGAAAAAATACCGGATTGGCGCCACGGGCTAAAGCATTCAATGAATACCGGTGTAATGCAGCCTTTGTAATAAGCAGTGCTATTAGAATACAGGCTTTGCGGTGGAGATTTTGGTTCAGGTACGGATATGGCCATCACCCAGGACGATGTACTTCAGGGTCGTCAGCCCTTCGAGGCCGACCGGGCCGCGGGCGTGCAACTTGTCGGTACTGATGCCGATCTCGGCGCCCAGCCCGTACTCGAAGCCGTCGGCGAAGCGGCTTGACGCATTCACCATGACCGAACTCGAATCGACCTCGCGCAGGAAGCGCTGCGCGCGCGCCAGCGACTCGGTAATGATGACATCCGTGTGATTGGATCCGTAGCGCGCGATATGGTCCATGGCCGCATCGATATCCTCCACGATGCGCACCGCCAGGATCGGCGCCAGGTATTCGGCCTCCCAGTCCGCCTCGGTGGCGGCCGTGATATCCGGCAGGATCCGGCGCGTGGCATCACAGCCGCGCAACTCGACACCGGCCGGCACGAACTGCTCTGCAAGTTTCGGCAGCACGGCGCTGGCGATCTCGGCCGAGACCAGCAGGGTCTCCATGGTGTTGCAGGTCCCGTAACGCTGGGTCTTGGCGTTCACCGCCACCCGTACCGCCTTGTCCAGGTCTGCCGTGCCGTCGATATAGGTATGGCAGATACCGTGCAAGTGCTTGATCACCGGCACCCGGGACTCCTTGCTGATGCGTTCGATCAGGCCCTTGCCTCCACGCGGAATGATGACATCCACCGAGTCCTCCATACGCACCAGTTCACCCACGGCGGCACGATCGGTCGTCTCGATCACCTGCACCACGTCGGCAGGCAGGCCGGCACTCGCCAGGCCCGCGTGGATACAGGCGGCAATCGCCTGGTTGGAATGGATGGCCTCGGACCCGCCCCTGAGAATCGCCGCGTTGCCCGCCTTGAGGCAGAGACTGGCGGCATCGGCGGTCACATTGGGGCGTGATTCATAGATGATGCCGATGACGCCCAGCGGCACCCGCATGCGGCCCACCTGGATGCCCGAGGGCCGGTAGTTCATATCCGAGATACTCCCGACCGGATCCGGCAGGGCCGCGACCTGGCGCAGACCATCAGCCATGGCCGCAATCCGTTCGTCGTTCAGCTCCAGGCGGTCAAGCAGGGCGGCATCCAGACCCTGCTCGCGTCCGCCGGCGAGGTCGGTTGCGTTCTCCTTTCCGAGGTGGTCAGCTGCGTCCTCGATGGCGCTGGCTATCGCCGTCAGCGCGGCATTCTTGCTGCCCGT
Source organism: Gammaproteobacteria bacterium (assembly GCA_029864225.1). Lineage (GTDB taxonomy): Bacteria > Pseudomonadota > Gammaproteobacteria > UBA9214 > UBA9214 > CAMYJZ01. The sequence continues at coordinate 17,337 of JAOTTU010000002.1, forward strand.
ATCGGCGCGCCCGATGTGTCGCGCCGCGGTGCGCGCACGCCGGCCCACCTCCTGCATGTAGGCAGGCAAGTCCAGGTTCATGGATTCCGCTTTTGCACTCATTGCTACAGACTCATTCAGGCCGGTTGTTGAAACAGCGTTGCCGGAAAGACCCTTACGCCCGCCAGCAGCAGGGCCAATTGTAACAGTTCATCCCACGGGTTTCCCGCGGCCCGGCCCTTGATGATCCGATCAACCAGGGCGCATCTGCGCAGCAGGTCCCTGCAGACCGCGCCGGACAGCCGGCCCAGCGCCTGGCCAATGACCGGCTTGCGCGCCTGCCAGACACGAAACCTGGCCAGCACTTTGGGAATGGCCTCGCCGCCGGCGACGGCGTCGGCCATCGTGGTCAATTGACGTAATTCCCGGGTCAAGGCCCACAAAACTACGGGCGCTGCAACGCCCTCTCCCTGCAGACCGCGGAGGATACGTGTACTACGCACACCATCACCGCTCAGTACCGCATCAACCAGGCTGAACACATCGAAGCGCGCACTGTCGGCCACCATGGCGGTGACCGCGGCTGCGTCGACCGGGCCCTCGCCCTGCAGCAGGTAGAGCTTGTCGATTTCCTGTACACAGGCCAGCAGGTTGCCCTCTACCCGTTCGGTCAACAGCGCCACCGCCTCTGCCGTGGGATCCAGCCCGCGCTGGCGCATGCGTGCCCGCACCCAGGCAGGAAACTGCTGCGCATCCAGAGGCCACACGAACACCACTACCCCTGCCTGGTCCAGTGCCTGGACCCACTTGCTCCGGCGCGCGGACGGCTCCAGTTTGCCGGCCGTGATCAGCAGGATGGTTTCCTCCGGAGGCTGTTCCGCGTAGGCGCGCAGGGCCTTCGAACCGGCATCGCCTGGCTTCCCGCCGGGCAGGCGCAGATCAATTACACGCCGTTGCGAAAACAGCGACAGGCTGCCGGCAGCCGTTTCCAGGGCACTCCAGTCAAAGCCCGGCTGTACGCTCAACACCTCCCGTTCGTCGTAGCCCTGCTTGCGCGCCTGCGCCCGCACCGCGTCAGCCGCCTCCATGACCCGCAGGGGTTCGTCGCCGCTGATGAAGTAAACCGGTGCGAGCGGACCCCGCAGCCGCGAGGCGAGCTGTTCGGGGTTAATCTGCACGCCGGCCGCCTGCTGCCGCGATCCGCAGCATGGCCAGGTTGACCAGGCTGCGTTGCAGTTCCTTGCGGATCAGTTCGCCTTCGCGTTCCGTCCCGAGTACATCGGAACGGATATAGTGCAGGAAGCGGTTCATCGACAGGGTCTGCTCGACCACCACCACCTGGCGGTCTGCAGTGATGACATCGAAGCGGATCGTCTGGCGGATCTCGTACTCCTCGGCCTTGCCGGCGGAATCCACTGTGAGCACGTCGGTGCTGGTCCGGTTCTCGAGGATCCGCAGTATCGCAGTGGCCGCGTCACGCTCCCCCGTCACCTGCGCACCGCGCCCTTCCAGGGCGTCGCGGAATTCGTTGTTCAGTGGATCAAAGGTACTTTTACCCTGGATGTAGGTAATGGCCATTTGTGCGGGCAGCGGTGTTGCACCGCGCAGCTGGAACCCGCAGCCGCTGGACAGCAGCAGGGCCGCGGCGACCAGCGCCAGCGCGAGGCCATTAACGGACCAGGACAGGGTCCTGTTGCCGTTCATATCAGGCAACCACATTCACAAGCTTGCCGGGTACGACAATGAATTTCTTCACCGGCCTGTCCTGCACGTGTCTCTGCACATTGGGTTCGCTCAGCACCAGGGCCTCGATGTCGCTCCTGGCGGTATCTGCGGCGACATTTATTTTGCCGCGTACCTTGCCATTCACCTGTACCACCAGCGTGATCTTCTCCTGCACCCGGGCCGACTCGTCACACGCGGGCCAGGCGCAATTCACCACGGCCTCCTCATGACCGAGCGCGTACCACAGGACATGGCTGATGTGCGGCACGATTGGGGACAGCATCAGCACCACGGCCTCGAGTGCCTCCTGCATCACGGCGCGCCCCTGTATCGAGGTGTCGGTAAAGCGGTTCAATTCATTAAGGAGTTCCATGTTGGCTGCAATTGCCGTGTTGAAGGTATAGCGGCGCCCGATGTCGTCGCCGACCTTGGCGATAGTGCTGTGCAGCGCACGCCGCAGGGCCTTCTGCTCGTCCGTCAGGGTATCCACACCGAGGGCTTCCGGCGGACCGGCGCTGACGTGGCCACTGACCTGTTTCCACAGGCGCTTGAGAAACCGCGAGGCGCCCTCCACGCCGGAGTCAGACCACTCCAGCGACTGCTCCGGTGGTGCCGCGAACATGGTGAACAGGCGCACGGTATCGGCGCCATAGCGGTCGATCAGGCCTTGTGGATCCACGGTATTGCCCTTCGACTTGGACATCTTGGCCCCGTCCTTCAGGACCATGCCCTGGGTCAGCAGGCAGGTAAACGGCTCGTCCACCTTGAGTAGTCCCGCGTCGCGCATCAGCTTGTTGAAAAAACGCGCATACAGCAGGTGCAGCACCGCGTGCTCGATGCCGCCGATGTACTGATCGACGGGCATCCAGTAGTCAACGCGTTCATCGAGCATAGTGTCGTGGCGGTCTGCACAGGCATAACGGGCGAAGTACCAGGACGACTCAAAGAAGGTGTCGAAGGTATCGGTCTCACGCTCGGCCTTGCCGCCGCAGCCGGGACAGCGGGTCTCGATGAAGCTGGCCATTTTCTTCAGCGGCGAGCCTGTGGCATCGATCTCGACATCGGTCGGCAACATGACCGGCAGGTCGGACTCCGGTACCGGCACGGCACCGCATTTTTCACAGTTGATAATCGGGATGGGACAGCCCCAGTAACGCTGGCGCGAAACACCCCAGTCACGCAGACGGTAATTGACCTGGCGTCCGCCCTTGCCTGCGCGCTCCAGCCAGTCGCCGATGGCCTCGAAGGCCTGCTCCGAGGTCAGGCCGCTGAATTCACCGGAATCCTTCAGGATACCCTTGTCGACAAACGCGGCCTGGTCGAGGTCGGCGTGCTGATCGTCACTGGCCGGATGGACCACCTGGCGGATCGGGATGCCGTTCTGTTGAGCGAATTCGTAGTCACGCTGGTCATGCGCCGGTACGGCCATGACGGCACCGGCGCCGTATTCCATGAGCACGAAGTTCGCCGCCCAAATCGGCACCTGTTCGGCGCTGATCGGATGCAGCGCCTTGAGACCGGTGTCCACGCCCTTCTTTTCCAGGGTGGCCATGTCTGCCTCGGCAACGCGGGTGTTGCTGCACTCGTCGATAAAGGCCTGCAATGCCGGATTGCCGGCCGCCGCCGCACGCGCCAGCGGATGTTCGGGCGCTACGGCGACATAGGTCACGCCCATGACGGTGTCCGGTCGCGTTGTGTAGATCGGCAGCGACTGCTCACTGCCGGCGATGCCGAACTGCATCTCGATGCCTTCCGAACGACCGATCCAGTTTTGCTGCATCAGCCGCACCTGCTCCGGCCAGCCGTCGAGCTTGTCGAGGTCGGCCAGGAGTTCTTCGGCATAGTCGGTGATTTTCAGGAACCATTGCGGTATCTCGCGGCGCTCCACCGGTACGCCGGAGCGCCAGCCCTTGCCATCGATGACCTGCTCGTTGGCCAGCACGGTCTGGTCGACCGGGTCCCAGTTAACGACCGCAGTCTTCTTATAGACAATCCCCTGCTCGAACAGGCGGGTGAAGAACCACTGCTCCCAGCGGTAGTACTCCGGGTCGCAGGTTGCCAGCTCGCGTTCCCAGTCATAGCCGAAACCCAGCTGCCTGAGCTGCTTGCGCATGTAATCGATATTTTCGTAGGTCCACTGTGCCGGCGGCACCTTGTTCTGGATGGCCGCGTTCTCGGCCGGGAGGCCGAAGGCATCCCAACCCATGGGCTGCAACACGTTCCTGCCCTGCATGCGCTGGTATCGGGCAATCACATCGCCGATGGTGTAGTTGCGCACGTGCCCCATGTGCAGGCGCCCGCTGGGATAGGGAAACATGGAAAGGCAGTAGTATTTCTCCCGCCCGGGGTCTTCACTGGCCTTGAAGGTCTGGTGTGTCTCCCAGTACGCCTGGGCCTCGGCTTCGATAATTTCGGGCTTGTAGGTGGTATCCATCGGACTGCCGGCAGATTGCTTTCACTGGGTGCGCAAGAATACCGTAGCCTGGATAGCCCCCACAACAAATAAACCCGCCACCTTCACCTGGGGCCCGCTTTGGTCCACACTTGAAATATCACAGGCATTCAGGGAACAGACATGAAAGACGAGCAATCCACACGCGAGCAATGGCTGCGCGCCTATGACGACATGATGGTCCGGGTCAAAACAGCCATCGAGGAAGCGGAGGAATCCGCCCTGCCGCCACTAAAACGGATGGTGGAACATGCTCGCGATACCGCGGTGGAGCTTGAGGAACTCACCGTGGAAGAAGCCGAAAAGATCGCATATTACCTGCAGCGCGATCTCGAGGACGTCGGCAAACACCTGGCCGAGACCGGCCATGAACTGGGTGACTGGCTGCGCTTCGACATACACCAGATCGAAGCGCGGCTATTGGAAGTGCTGACCCGGGTTGCCGACCACACCCAACTGGAGATCAGGCGCTTCAAGCACGATCTCGAGGTAGGCCCTCCTTACAATGCCGGCGATGTCACCGGCCCCGGCACCCTGATCTGCGATTCCTGCGGCGAGACCATTCGCTTCCACGCCACCGGCTACATCCCCACCTGTCCGGCCTGTGGCCATAGCATTTACCATCGCAAAACGGTCAGGGATGAGATCGACTAGTTCGTGCACACTTCTTGTAGCGCTGCTGTGTCTCTGGCTGGCGCTGCCTGCAGATGCCGATGGTGACAACCGCAGGGTCGAACACATTGTCATCGTCTGGCTGAAGGAACCCGGCAACTCTGCGGCACGGGACCGTATCATCGAAGCCAGCACGGCACTCACCGCCATCCCGGGCGTGGTCTCGCTCAAAAGCGGCAGCGTCATGGCCAGTGACCGACCGATCGTCGACAGCAGTTTCGACGTCGGCCTGATCATCACCCTGGTCGACGAAGCGGCCCTGCAGGCCTACCTCACTCATCCCCTGCACCTGACCCTGGTCGAGGAGACCCTGAAACCGCTGGTGGAACGGATCCAGGTATACGATTTCAGATAAGTGGAGTAAAAATTCACCGCAAAGACGCAAAGGGCGCAAAGATTAAATATCAACCGCAGAGGCGCGGAGAACGCAGAGAAAAAATAAACAAAATATTTGAAAAATACCTGCAACAACTAAAATAACAATCGCGCCCGCGGGGCGCTCAATAATTTGTGTACCTGATATCGTAGGTCGGGCAAAGCGCAGCGTGCCCGGCACAGGGAGTTTATGGGCACAGCCTTACGGCCTTTGCCCATCCTACGACCTGATATGCATAGCGCTGGCCTCCGCGATCTCTGCGTCTCAGCGGTGAAATTTTTTTGCTATTTTCCTTTGCGCCTTTGCGGTGAAGATTACGGATTCCTGCGGGCGACGAAGCCGCCCGCCAGCAGGCTGGTCAGGGCCAGCAGCAGCACCGGCAGGTTGCCGAACCTCACGTAGGGCGTGGCACCCTGGCGCGGGATCACCGTGCCGCTTACCACGGCCTCTTCGAACTGCCGGCTGCGCGCCGTAATCCGGCCGCTGTGGTCGATAATGGCCGAGATACCGGTATTGGTGGCCCGCAGCAACGGCCGCCCGGCCTCTTTTGCGCGCATTCGCGACATTTCCAGGTGCTGGTGCGGCGCCAGTGAATCACCGAACCAGCCATCGTTGCTGACGTTGACCAGCAGGGCCGCCTCCGGCAGGGCCTGGATGATCTCTGCACCGAAGACGATTTCAAAACAAATCGAGGCCGCCACGGGCACACCCGCGGCCTGCAGCAGCGCCTGATTGTCATCACCCGCAGAGAAATCCGCATTCGGGACCGCAAGGGCGTCCAGCCGGTCTCCCAGCAGACCGCGCAAGGGCAGGTATTCCCCGAACGGCACCAGGTGCCGCTTGTGGTAAAACCGGCGCGCATCACCGATGCTCATGACGCTGTTGTAGTAACGCCATTCGGTCTTGTCCAGCACCGGGATCCCGGTCAGGAGTGTGGCACCGCTGGCCTGCAGTTCCGCCTCCAGATAGGGAATGAAGTTGTCTTCCACCTGGTGGTAGAACGCGGGAATCGCCGTTTCCGGCCAGACGACCAGGTCCTTGTCCTGCAGCGCGAAGGTGAGCGCCGAGTAACGCTCCAGGGTGTGCAGCAGATTCTCCGGCGCCCACTTGTTCTCCTGGGCTATATTGCCCTGCACCAGGGCCACCTGCAGCGCTTCACCGCGTGGCCCGGTCCATTCCACCCGATCGGCGAAATAGCCGCCAAGCCAGAGCGCGCACAGCAGGACCAGGCTGGGAATGCGCGCCTGTTTCCTCAACAGCGCGACTACCAGGGCCGCACTCAAGGCCGCTGCCCAGCCCACGCCGTAGTTCCCCAGCAGTGCGGCAAAACCGGCCAGTGGTGTGTCGATCTGACTGGTGCCGATCGTCAGCCAGGGGAGCCCGGTGAATAGCCAGCCACGCAGCCATTCGGCCAGGACCCAGCCGGCGGGGAACACGGCCACCACGACCAGCCAGGAACTACCCGGCGCAATGCGCTTGAGGAAATACCCGAGCAAGGCGGGAAACAGGGCCAGGACGACAACCAGGGCGGTGGCCACCAGGCTGGCGGTCACCACCGGTACGTGCCCGTAGGTATGGATGCTGACATACACCCAGGAGATACCCACGCCAAAGAAGCCGAGCCCGAACAGGGCCCCGTGCCAGATGGCCTGACGCGGTGTATCCAGCAGCCACTGGTTGAACAGGATTGCCAGCGCGAGAATGACGAGCGGGAACCAGCCCAGTGGAGCGAAGGCCGTCACGGCCATGCCGCCGGCTATCAGGACAAACAGCCCACCGAATCGCTGTACCGGGTTAATCACGACGTACTGCTGATTTCTGAATCCGGTTCTTCGGCAGGCCTGGGCAATAACGTCAGTTGCAGCATATGGATACGGCGATTATCTGCACGCAGTACCTTGAACAGAAAATAGTCGATGACAACACGCTCACCGCGTTTGGGCAGATGACCGATGCGATGGGTCACCAGTCCGCCGATGGTGTCGAACTCCTCATCCGGGAAAGCGCTACCGAAATACTCATTGAAATCCTCAATCGGTGTCAGCGCCTTGATGGTGTAATGCACCTCGCTGTGCTTGCGGATGGTGTCCTCTTCCTCCACATCATGCTCGTCCTCGATCTCGCCGACGATCTGCTCCAGCACATCCTCGATGGTTACCATACCTGCCATGCCACCGTACTCGTCCACGACGATGGCCATGTGATTGCGGCTGGAACGGAATTCATTCAACAGCACGTTGAGACGCTTGCTCTCCGGCACAAACACTGCGGGGCGTAATATATCGCGTACGTTGAAATGGCCGCTGGTACGTTCGAAGGTGTAGAGCAGCAGATCCTTGGCCAGGAGGATGCCGACGATCTCATCGCGGCTTTCACCGATTACCGGGAAGCGCGAGTGGCCCGACTCGACGACCGTGCGCAGCAGCGCCTGCGGTTCGGCGTCACGGTCCAGCATCACCACCTGGGAACGCGGGATCATGATGTCGCGCACCTGCAGGTCGTCCACCTGCAACACGCCCTCGATCATCGCGAGGGCATCGGCATCGTACAGGTTCTTGCGCTGGGCGGAGCGCAGCAGCTCGATCAGCTGCTCGTTATCGGTCGGTTCCCACAGCAGCGTCTGTTTCAGCCGGGCTGACCAGGAGCGCTTCGCGGGACCGTTGCTAGGTCGGTCTTTGTTCATTAAGTATCAGTCGGTTGTGGAATATTTATAACAGCTTTCATTATCTCGTTGGGGGATGTTCTGTAGCCCTATAAGGACCCATTTGCGCGCATTTCCAGCGCGGCGGTTGCCTAGCCCGTCCCTGCAGGCCGATAGGGATCGGCGTACCCGAGCCCGGCAAGCAGCCGCCTTTCCAGGTCCTCCATCGCCAATGCCACGGCCTCTTCCCGGTGGTCATGCCCGAGCAGGTGCAGTACGCCGTGGATAACAATGTGTGCCCAGTGCGCCTCCAGTGACTTGCCTTGTGCAATCGCCTCGGCGGCGACGACCGGTGCGCAGATCACCACATCCCCGATGAGCCCGGTGCTTACCCCCGGCATGGGCTCATAAGGAAATGACAACACGTTGGTTGCTCCCGCCTTGCCACGGTACTCGCTGTTGAGTGCCGTGATCTCCGCCTCGTCCACGACCCGCACGCACAGCTCGGCATTATCCGCTGCGGCCTCCTTAAGGGCATGCTGCGCATATGCCCGGATGGTCTCGGCAGGCGGTATACCGCCCCCGGTCACGGCGTACTGGATGTCGATGCGCTCCACTGTATCTGTCATGTCCGAATCACTGCCCCTGGTGGTTGGCCCGGTCATAGACTTCGTAGGCCGAGATGATGCGCTGCACCAGTGGATGGCGCACGACATCGTGCGAGGTGAAAAAGGTGAAGCTGATGCCCGTCTGGTTCTTGAGCACATCGGCAGCCTGGCGCAGGCCCGATTGCGTTTGCTTGGGCAGGTCAATCTGGGTGATGTCTCCGGTTACCACCGCGGTGGAACCGAAACCGATACGGGTCAGAAACATTTTCATCTGTTCAATGGTCGTATTCTGCGCCTCATCGAGGATGATGAACGAATCGTTCAGGCTGCGTCCACGCATGAAAGCAAGCGGCGCCACCTCGATGACATTGCGCTCGATCAGCTTCGCCACCCGGTCCAGCCCCAGCATTTCATACAAGGCGTCATACAGCGGTCGCAGGTAGGGATCGACCTTCTGCGTCATATCACCGGGGAGAAACCCCAGGCGCTCCCCCGCCTCCACTGCAGGGCGCACTAGCACCAGTCGGCTGACCTTCTCCTGTTCCAGGGCCTGTACCGCGCAGGCCACCGCGAGATAGGTCTTGCCGGTACCCGCAGGCCCGATGCCGAAGTTAAGGTCATGGCGGAGAATATTCTTCAGATAGTGGTCCTGGTTGACGCCACGCGGGGAGATGGGCTTGCTGGGCGTATGGATCACCACCGCCTCGGCACTGCCGGCCGCGTTGGCACGGGTCTGGTCCGCCCCGGGCTGTTGCAGGTAGAGGTGGACCTTCTCCGGAGTCAGGGAATCGTTCCCGGTTTCCGCATACAGGCCTTGCAGGATCTGGCCGGCATGAGCAACCGCGTCTGACTCTCCGATAATTCGGAAGCGGTTGCCGCGACTGTTGATCTCCACACCGAGACGTTGCTCAAGCTGGTGCAGGTGCTCATCGAACTGCCCGCACAAATCCGCCAGACGCTTGTTATCTGGCGGCTCGAGCGAGATATCGATGGAGTGGATCCGGGAACTCAACACAGGATCAGGCGCAGTTCGCTTCCGGAGCGCCGCTGGTTTCGCCTTCCACCAGAGCAACAAGCACGCCCCGCAGCGAGTTCGGCAGCGCCTCGGTAATACGCACATTAACGAAACGCCCGATCAGCGCGGGATCGGCATCGAAGTTCACGACGCGGTTGTTTTCCGTGCGGCCGGAGAGCTGGTCATCCCGCTTGCGCGAGGTCTTCTCGACCAGGATGCGCTCGATATTACCGACCATGCCCGCACTGATCGCGGCCGCCATTTCGCCGATACGCGATTGCAGACGTTCCAGGCGTGCCTTTTTGATGCTGAGGGGGACATCATCCGGCATCGCGGCCGCAGGTGTGCCGGGGCGCTGGCTATAGATAAAACTGAAGGAATGGTCAAATCCGAGCGCCTCGATCAGGTCCATTGTCTGCTCGAAGTCATTGTCGGTTTCGCCGGGAAACCCGATTATGAAGTCTGATGACACGCTGATACCGGGACGCACCGCGCGCAGCCTGCGGATGATGGACTTGTATTCCAGCACCGTGTGGTTGCGTTTCATCAGGGCCAGTATGCGGTCGGAGCCACTCTGTACCGGCAGGTGCAGATGCCCCACCAGTTCAGGCACCTCGGCATACACCTGGATCAGGCTGTCGCTCATCTCCAGCGGGTGCGAGGTGGTGTAGCGGATACGGTCTATGCCGTCGATCGCCGCGATATAGGTGATCAGCAAAGCCAGGTCGGCAACTTCACCGTCATGCATATCACCGCAGTAGGCATTGACGTTCTGGCCCAGCAGGGTGACCTCGCGCACGCCCTGCTCTGCCAGGGCGACGGTCTCGGCGATGATGTCATCAAACGGCCGGCTGACCTCCTCGCCCCGCGTATAAGGCACCACGCAAAAGCTGCAGTACTTGCTGCAGCCTTCCATGATTGACACAAAGGCAGTCGGCCCCTCCGCGCGCGGTGGCGGCAGACTGTCGAATTTCTCGATTTCCGGGAAGCTGATATCGATAACCGGGCTGCGGGCACGGCGCACTTCATCGATCATTGCCGGCAGGCGATGCAGCGTCTGCGGACCGAACACCAGGTCGACACAGGGCGCCCGGGTACGGATCGCCTCGCCCTCCTGGCTGGCGACACACCCGCCCACGCCGATCACCAGGCCCGGCCGTGCATCCTTCAGTTCCTTCCAGCGGCCCAGCTCAGAGAACACCTTTTCCTGTGCCTTCTCGCGGATGGAACAGGTATTCAGCAGCAGCACATCGGCCGCGGCCGGATCGGTGGTCACCTCGAGACGATGGGAGGCGGCCAGCACGTCCGCCATCTTGGTGGAATCGTACTCATTCATCTGGCAACCGTGCGTCTTTATGTAGAGCTTGCCTGTCATATTATTTCAATAAAGATCAATAAACTTCGGTAATCGGTTGAATATACTTTGTTTCCCCGCCGCTTTCCATCCGCAAAACGGCGTGTTGCCACGGAGTTACACGGAAAAAAATCATATCACCGCGGAGACGCGGAGGACGCAGAGAAAAGCATGTCAAGAATTTCACCGCAAAGGCGCAAAGGACGCAAAGTCAATTGATTGATAAAAATCCCGGTCATTTCAAAAAAGACGGGGCGCATTTCATGATTGATATGCCGCAGCATGCATCCTTGGCCGCGCAGCATTTGAAATTGATTTTATAATTTTTACTTGTGTTCTTTGCGATCTTTGCGCCTTTGCGGTGAAGACTTTATTCTCGGCGCCCTCTGCGTCTCTGCGGTGAATAAAATCCTTGTTACAAACTTTAAATAAAAAGGGAGTCGGCCGGTAAGCCGGGTTCTGTCGTGGACAGCCATTCATCTGGGATACACGTCACCGTGCACCTCGAGCGACCTACCCGGGAACCATGCGGGCCGCATGATCGTTCCCCTATTTGGTCTTGCTCCGGGTGGGGTTTACCCTGCCACGCCTGTTACCAGGCGCGCGGTGCGCTCTTACCGCACCTTTTCACCCTTACCCGCTCCGCGTACGAAACAGGCGGTATATTTTCTGTGGCACTTTCCATGGACTCGCGCCCCCCAGGTGTTACCTGGCACCCTGCCCTGTGGAGCCCGGACTTTCCTCCCCGCAAGCGGGGCGACTGCCTGGCCAACTCCCATTGACAAGTATAAGGAAAACCAGCGGGCAGGACGACAGAAAAGTATGCCCGGGACTCATGCCCGGTATAACGTATGTGATGCAAGTTATTGATATTATAGGCTAGTGCCTGTCGGCCGCGGGGACGAGTACGGCCTAGGAGCCCCCGGGCCGCGACTTGCGTCGTTTGCGGAACAGCTTCCCCAGCTTCCGGTTAAAGACATTGTCGCGCGAAAGCCAGGGGAGGACCGGATGGCGGGCGCGCAGGTTGAACTCCTTGAGCAAGCGCCGCAGCCCCGGATGCTTGGCATCGATCCTCAGGCCGCGGCGCAGCGCCATGTAGGCGCCCCCCCTGAAGTCCAGTTTGTATTCGGCCATGGCCAGGTTGTAATACACCTCCACGTCCACCTGTTCGCCGACAGCCGCCTTGCGGCACAGCTTCACACCGCTCGCGTCGCCCATGAAGACGCGCACCAGCCCATGGAAGGAGGTGTAGCGGTTCTGATAGATGTCATCCATTTCGGCATACTCGTCGGCGGCCCGAAATAAATTCAGTGCACCTTTCAGGTCACGTTTCTCGTAGCAGCGCATCCCGTTCAGAAAATCATCGCGCAGCCGTGTCCGGCTGCCGGTCTCCCATGGGTCGTATTGCCTCATCGCCTTCTCCTAAATATGCGTCAGAAAATACACGCCTGTAATACTAACCACCCGTTCTGCCCAGAACTATAGACTCTAGGGGCTGCTCCGAACCAGCGGCAAGAGTAATCCCTGCAGCGGAAAACGCAAGCCGGGCGCCTTGACGCGACCAGCAACTTCCAGCAACCTTGCGACTTGCGAACACCGGCAACACGCACAGGATAGAGCCCACAGGGATGAACATTCTATTTGCCAGCAGCGAGGCCCATCCTCTGATCAAGACCGGGGGTCTGGCCGACGTGTCAGGCAGCCTGCCACGCGCCATCCTGGGGCTGCACCACGACATTCGCGTCATCATTCCTGCCTACCGCGAGATACTCAAGCATGCCCAACAGCTGACACTGGCCGCCTACCTGGACCTGGAGGGTGTGAGACTGCCGGTACGCATCCTCAGCGGACGTCTCCCCGGCGGCAATGTGAAACTCTATCTGGTCGACTCACCGCCACACTTCGACCGCGCCGGGAAACCCTACACCACCAGTAGTGGCAGTCCCTGGCTGGACAACGCCGAGCGTTTTACCGTTTTCTGCCGTGCCATTCATGCACTCGCCGTCAATGATGCTGGTCTCGACTGGCAGCCGGATATCGTGCATTGCAATGACTGGCAAACCGGGCTGGTGCCGGTGATGCTGCGGGAAACGTCAGCCGCACCCGCCTCGATCTTCACCATCCACAACCTGGCTTATCAGGGACTGTTCGACTGGAAGACCTTCCAGTCACTCAAGCTGCCTGACGACTGGTGGTCGATCGATGCCCTCGAGTTTCACGACAAGTTCTCTTTTATCAAGGGCGGCCTGATTTTTGCAGACTGGTTGACGACCGTTAGCCCGACCTATGCCGACGAGATCTGCACCCCTGAATTCGGCTGCGGGCTGGAGGGCCTGCTCACCCTGCGCAAGCAAAGCCTGACAGGCATCCTCAACGGGGCGGATTACACCGTCTGGAACCCCGGGCGTGACTTGCACATCCCGGTGCAGTACAACCTCCGCTCGCTGTTCCACAAGATCGAGAACAAGCGCGACCTGCAGGAGCACTTTGCCCTGCCCGTGGACAACGCCGTGCCCTTGTTCACCGTCATCAGCCGGCTGGTCGAACAGAAAGGCATCGACCTGATACTGGAAATCCTGCCGGACCTGGTAAAACAGAATGCCCAGCTGGTGGTCCTCGGCAGCGGTGACAGCCAGCTGGAAGCTGCCCTGCAGCAGGCCAGCGCCCGGCACCCGGAGCACATCGGCATTCACATCGGTTATGACGAAGTGCTGGCACATCGCGTCGAGGCCGGTGCCGATATCTTCCTGATGCCCTCCTTGTTTGAACCCTGCGGCCTGAACCAGATCTACAGCCTGCGCTACGGAACCGTGCCCGTGGTGCGCAGGACCGGCGGACTGGCCGACACCATCGTCGATACCACGCCCGAGACCCTCGCGGACAAGACCGCCACCGGTTTCTGCTTTCACCAGGCCTCGGCTACCGCGCTGTGGAGCGCGGTCGAGCGCGCCCTCGCGCACTACCGGAAGCCCGACAGCTGGGCACAGATCATGGATACCGGCATGCGCCAGGACTTCAGCTGGAAACGCAGCGCGCAGCAATATGTCGAGCTCTACACCCGGATCATCGCCCAACACAAATACGGTCAGATTTTAGAATCTAATGTTATTCAATAAGTTAAATATAGTTCCTCGAACCTGCCTGAGACGTTCTGACGGACTGAAAATCCAACGCGGCAGAGTATAATCCTTCCTCCCTGATTCGGAACGGGCCACGCCTAGCCGTGGCTTTTTTGTGTATGACAAAAACAGCAACAACGGTATTCGATCAACCCCGGGACAAGGACCTGCGTAGCCGGGTACGACTGTTCGGCAACCTGCTGGGCGAGGTGCTGCGTGAGCAGGCCGGTGAGGAATTACTGTCTGCCGTCGAGACCCTGCGCAAGGGTTATATCAAGCTGCGCAAACAGGATAACCCCGTATTGCGTGCACGCCTTTCCAGGCTCATCGATTTCCTGGATCCGGATCAGCTGATCGGTGTGATTAGGGCATTCAACCTCTATTTCAGCCTGGTGAATATCGCCGAAGAATCCTTCCAGCACGAACAGCGCCGGCGCCAGGTCCGCAAAAAGGAACCCTTATGGGTCGGCTCCTTTGCGCAAACAGTGCAGGAATTACATGACGAGGGGGTGAAGCCCTATCAGCTGCAGATCCTGCTGAACCAGGCACTCTATTTCCCGGTATTCACGGCGCACCCGACCGAGGCCATCCGCCGAACCATCATGTCGGCACTGCGCCGCTTCTTCGTGACCAGCGAACAACTGGACGACATGCGGCTCGGCCGCGAGGAACGCCGGGAAATCACCGAGGACCTCAAGTCCCAGATACAGGTACTGTGGAAGACCGACGAGGTACGGGTACACAAGCCCACCGTCGAGGATGAAATTCGCAACGGTCTCTATTATTTTCGCGAGAGCCTGTTCGAGGCCGTTCCGCAAACCTACCGCTACCTGGAAAAGGCCATCAGGCGTGTCTATGGGTCAAACGGCGGCACCCCGGCCGCGACCGTTCCCGGCGGCATCATGCACTTCGGCTCCTGGATCGGCGGTGACCGCGACGGCAATCCCTTCGTCAAACCGGCCACCACCGTAACCGCCCTGCGGCTGCACAGTCGCGAGGTACTGATCATCTACCTGCGCCGTATCGATGAATTGAGCTACCAGCTCACCCATTCCTCGCGTCTATGCTCCTTCTCGCCCGCGCTGCTCGACAGTATCAGCAGCGACGAGAAGCGAAGCGACGCCTGCTCACTGCACCCGACCCGCTACCTGCATGAGCCCTACCGGCGCAAGCTGTACATCATGCGGCACCGCCTGAAGCTGAACCTGGCTGCCATCATCGAGCGCCTCGATAATCCGGACATCGACACCTCGACACAGGAGATCGGCTATGCCAGCGAGCAGGACTTGCTGCAGGACCTGCAGCTGATCCGCGACTCCCTGATCGCAGACCATGACGACAGCCTGGCGGAAGGCAAGTTGAAGGACCTGGTCCGGCTGGTGGAAACCTTCGGCTTCTTCCTGATGCATCTTGATATCCGCCAGGAGTCAACGCGCCACACCGGGGCCATCAGCGAGATCTGCCGCTCCCTGCCGGATGCCATCGACTATGACACGCTCGATGAAAGCGCACGCCAGGGGTTCCTGAGCCGGGCGTTTGCAACAGCACCGCCGGCACTCGATCGCAGCGGCCTGTCGGCAGAGACACGCGAAACCCTGGAGGTATTCGATGTCATGCGGCGCATGCAGCAGGAGGTCAGTCCGAACGCCTTCGGGAACTACGTGATCTCCATGACACACACAGCCAGCCATGTACTCGAGGTCATGTACCTCGCCTGGCTGACCGGCCTCGCCGGCAAGCAGGCGGACCAGTGGTTCTGTAATATCCGGATCAGTCCCCTGTTCGAAACCATCGACGACCTCGAGCATATCGATGAGGTACTCTCACAGCTGCTGGGCAACTCAACCTACCGTACCTTGCTGAGCTGCGCCTGCAAGTGCCAGGAGATCATGCTGGGCTACTCCGACTCCTGCAAGGATGGAGGCATACTCGCATCCAACTGGAGACTGTACGAGGCACAGAAAAAGATCATCGCCATCACCAACCGGTACGACATCCAGTGCCGACTGTTTCATGGCCGTGGCGGGACCATCGGCCGCGGCGGCGGCCCCACCCACGAGTCGATCCTGTCCCAGCCACCGGGTACAGTGCACGGACAGATCAAGTTCACCGAACAGGGCGAGGTACTGCGCTACAAGTACAGCAATGCCGAGACTGCTGTCTACGAACTCTCCATGGGCATCACCGGCCTGCTGAAGGCGAGCCGCATCGTGATCAAGCCGCATGACGATGACCGGCGTGATTACATGGGAATCATGGATGAACTCACCCGCCTGGGGGAGGCGTCCTACCGCGACCTGATTGACCACACCGAGGGCCTGTTCGATTATTTCTACGAGGTCACGCCGGTCACCGAAATCGGCCTGTTGAATATTGGCTCGCGTCCCTCGCACCGCAAGCATCAGGACCGTTCCAAGACCTCGATCCGCGCCATCCCCTGGGTATTCGGCTGGGCGCAGTCCCGCCACACCCTGCCAGCCTGGTACGGACTGGGTACGGCCCTGGAACAGTGGCACAGTGACGACCCGGCGCGCCTGATACAGCTGCAGACCATGTACCGCGAATGGCCTTTCTTCCATGCCCTGCTGAGCAACATCCAGATGGCACTGTTCAAGGGCGACATGAATATCGCGCATGAATACACCCGCCTCGCCAGTGACACCGGGTCGGCCGAACGCATCTATCGCAAGATCAGTGATGAATACCAGCGCACCTTCACGCAGGTGCTGCAGGTCTGCAACCTGCACCAGCTGCTCGAGGAGAGCCCGGCACTGGGTCTGTCGCTGCATCGCCGCCATCCCTACCTGGATCCGCTGAATAACATCCAGGTCACGCTGCTAACCCGCACCCGCAACAGCGCCCTGTCCGACGCCCAGCGTGAACGCTGGCTGCATCCGCTGCTGCAGTCGATTAACGCAATCGCCAGCGGGATGCGCAACACCGGCTGACGCCTGGCCCCAGGGCATTCCCGGCAAGTCGCGGCCGGCCCTGGAGATGGGTTA
The DNA here is from genome assembly GCA_029864225.1 of Gammaproteobacteria bacterium. Lineage (GTDB taxonomy): Bacteria > Pseudomonadota > Gammaproteobacteria > UBA9214 > UBA9214 > CAMYJZ01. The sequence goes on from JAOTTU010000002.1 coordinate 34,280, forward strand.
TAGTGGCCAGAACCCTGGTTAAGCGGAATCAGCCTGCCAATGGCAAACCGGCTTGCACTAATTGTCGATGATTCAAAAACAGCGCGCGTTACCCTGCAACGCATGCTGGAGAAACAGGGTATTGATGTCGACGCCCTGGAATCTGCGCAGGATGCGCTGAATTACCTTGCCGGAACTACCCCGGATCTCATCTTCATGGACCACATGATGCCGGGGATGGACGGCTTCCAGGCCGTTGAAGCTATCAAGGGAAATCCCGATACCGCCACCATTCCCATCATGATGTACACCTCCAAGGGTGGTGACCTGTATGTCAGCCAGGCGCGCGCCCTGGGTGCGATCGGCATCATGCCCAAGGAGGTCCAGCCAGCCGAACTGTTCGAGGTGCTCAACCGGCTCGGCATGGTCGAGAACCGGCGCAAGCCGCCACCCACCGGCACCAGCCGCTTTGTGCTGCTCGACGAGAAACCGGAAATCAGCCTCAAGCCCGGCCGGGAAGCGATCCACGAAATCGCCCGTGAGGCAGCCGAGTCAGTCAATTACAACAATGAGTTGCAGCTGCATCTTGGTGAACTGCTGGAGCGTTATCACAACGACCTTAGCGCGGAAATCCAGCGGCTCCGCGACGACCTGGGGCAGCCGGTGGCCAGCGGCACGGGGCCGGGCGCGCACCGGTCGACCGCGCGCAGCGGCGGGGTATTCGTCCCCCTGGTCGTCCTGCTGATCCTGCTGATACCGCTGCTGTGGATGTACCGCCTCAGCGATGGAACCCGCGAGGAACTGGAAGGCGCCCGGGAGGAGATCGCCCGCCTGCAGAACCAGCAACAACAACAGGTGCAACTGGCAAGCGCGGAAAACGCCTCGTTGCGCGGCCTGCTGAATGAACAGAAAGGCCGCAGCAACGAACAGTCATCCCTGCTGTTCAAGAGCATCGCCTGGGCCATCAACCAGAGTAGCCCCTACGATGTCCGCGAAGAGGCCTTCAGCGACCGGCGCCTGGCTATTGTGCATGAACTGGTAGCGCGCCTGCAGGCCCTGGGATTCAAGGGGACCCTCAGGCTGGAGTCATACCTGGGGGAATTCTGCCTGGTTGGCAATGATGTCGATGGTTACACACTCGCCCCCGCCGACCTGCCGGTGCGTGACTGTGACGTCTATGGACATCCGTTGCAGCACCTGCCGGCGATCGGTGAACGCCAATCGATCGCCTTTGCCAATTTTCTATCCACCTCCCCGCTGGTCAACGACAGTGATATCGACATCGAGATCGTTTCCCATCAGTACAGTCAGCCGCGGGTGTCCTACCCGGCACGGGACTCCGATATCAGTGCCTATGAGTGGAACCGTATCGCCGAGGCCAACAATCGGGTAGAGGTTGAATTGATACCGGCAAGCCTCTGACCCCCACCGGGCCAGCCTCAGCCGGCCTTACCCGCTAGCGGCCTTTCCATCAATTCCGGCCACCGGATCAGCAGATAGGGCATAACCTCCGGCGAGTCCTGTAGCTGGGCAGCGGCCCAGGCGGCGGTTTTGAATGCCTTCTCGGTATAGTCACGGTTGCCGGTCAGCCGCCCCAGGTCCAGCAAGGCATGAACCGCAATTCCGTTGACCGACAGGGTTGCCCCGTCACTGGCCTCTTTCTCACGCAGCCATAACTCGGTATCCGCCGGGGTGCGGTAGAACCCGCCGTACTCGGCGTCCCAGTAGGCGGCCAGTTGGCTATCGACCAGCCGCCGTGCCTGCCGCAGCAGGTTCTTCTCACCCGTGACCTTGAACAGGGTCAACAGACCCTGGGCGAGGGCGGCATAATCATCACTGAAGCCCGGCACACCCCGCTCGCCGTGGCGCCAGTCCCGGTAAAGCACACCGTGCTCGTCGGCATAGAGTTCATCCATGATAAACGTCGCCGTGGCAGTGGCCGCCTCGATGTAGCGCGGCTCATCCAGCAGGCGCCCGGCCATGGCCAGCGTCGTGATCATGTAGCCATTCCATGCCGTCACAACCTTGTCATCCACCGGCAGCGCGGGCCGCTCCCGGCGCGCCTTGAGCAGTCGCTGTGTCACCTCGGCAGTGCGCTGCCCGGCACCGATCAGGTCGAGCTTGAATTGCCGGGCCAGGGCCGTGGTATCCAGCGCACGGTAGGGCACGTTGCGGCCGGCCATTTCGCCCAGCGGGTCACTCAGCGCATTGCCCTGCGGCGTCATGCCGTAACGTGCCGCCGCCCAGTCACGCAGGGCGCCTTCGCCAAGTGCCTCGGTGAGCTGCTGCCAGGTCCAGGTGTAATACACGCCCTCCTCCATGTGACCGGAGCGCTCGTGATCGGCATGGCTATCTGCACTCAGCGCGGAGTAGAAACCACCGCGGTCGTCATGCAGTTGGTCCAGGGAAAAATCGAGGATCTCACGCGCCACCCCGGCATAGCGCTCGTCCCCGCTAAGCCGGTAGGCCACCAGGTAGGCGCGCGCCACCAGCGCCTGGTCGTAGAGCATCTTCTCGAAATGCGGTACCCGCCATTCGAAATCGGTGGAATAGCGGTGAATACCGCCCTCGAGTTGGTCGTAGATACCCCCTGCCGCCATCTTGTCGAGGGTATGCAGCGCCCTGTCAGCGCTGGCCGATTCCCCCGACTGCAACAGGAACAGCAGGCGCGCCGGCTGCGGGAACTTGGGCGCCGTGCCGAAGCCCCCATGGAACTCGTCGTAGTCGGTGGCGAATTGCTTGCGGGCCCGGGCGGGGATGTCGTCCGGCAGCCGCGACAGGGGGGTGGCCGAGGACCCCATCTCACGCAACAGGGCCACGGCGTTCTGCGCCGACTTCCGAATACGCTCCGGCGTCTCTCTCCAGAGTTCGTCCAGCGTGGACAGGATTTGCGTCATACCCGGCCGGCCGAGGCCGGGTTCCGGTGGATAGTAGGTCCCGCCCATGAACGGATGGCCCTCCGGTGTGGCCCACACGGACATCGGCCAGCCGCCCTGCCCGCTCGTTGCCATGACATAATTCATGTAGGCCGCGTCCACATCCGGGCGCTGTTCACGGTCGACCTTGATGGACACGAAACCCGCGTTCAGCAATGCGGCGATTCGGGGATTGCTGAACGATTCGCGCGCCATGACATGGCACCAGTGGCAGGTGAAATACCCGATCGAGATGAACACCGGCTTGTTCTCACTGCGCGCCTTTTCGAACGCCTCCTCGCCCCAGGGGTACCACTCCACGGGATTATCGGCATGCAGTCGCAGGTAGGGACTGGACTCCTGCGCCAGCCGCCAGCCGCCGGTTTTTTCTGCGGTTGCGCCAGGCAAGGTCATTGCCAGCAGCAGGGCGACGGCCAGGCAGGCCCGAAGGCAACGGTTCAGCATGATGGTCATGGTGTGCGAGGTCCTGTTTCGGTCATGCAGGGTTGGAGCTCCGGTAGCGGCAATGGTTCCTGCCACCAACGGCTAGCGCCGGAAGAACAGGTTGATGATGACCGTCAGAATGACACTGATTACGATCATCGACGTGACGGGAAGGAAAAACCGGCCGTTCTCGCGCTCGATGCGGATGTCGCCCGGCAGGTGCCCGAACCAGCCCAGCAGCCCCGGCGCATAGGTCAGCACCAGCCCGACCAGGGCGATGACCAGACCGGTAAACAGCAACACCTTACCCAGCGTCATGGCTAAATACCTGCTTCATACCGGGTAACAGCCACTCCCCTGCATACCCGGAAAAACTAATGATAATATCGCCCGAAGTTCAATGAGTCATTCAGCGTTGATGCACAAGGACCAACAAACTCAGCGTTCTCAGCGACTCTGCGGTTCACTAGCATCGATTGGCACCAGGTAGCGGATTTCCTGTCCGCCAGTCATCCAGCGCCAGCACCGCCCGTGCGTTGGCGCTGGTCTGCTGCGCCACCTGTTCGGCCGGTTCGCCGCGCACCTCGGCCAGCGCCGCCAGGCAGTAAGGCAGGTACTCGGGGCTGTTGCGCTCGCCCCGGTGCTGTGCCACGACCAGGTCGGGTGCATCGGTCTCCAGCACCAGGGCCTCCAGCGGCAAGGCGCGCGCCAGGGCGCGCAGCCGGCTCGAATGTTCGTAGGTCAGCATCCCGCCAAACCCCAGCTTGAAGCCGAGATCGATGTACTGTTGCGCCTGCTGCAGGCTGCCGTTGAAGGCATGGGCAATCCCCCCCGGCACCGGGATCCGCCTCAGGGCGG
>JAOTTU010000067.1 GCA_029864225.1 Gammaproteobacteria bacterium
GCGAGGCCATTGATGCGCTGCCAGCACAGCGCCGTAATACCCGTACGATGAAACAATTGCGTAAAGACATTGATAGCCGGATGCATTCCCTGAAACATGACGGTGGCAGGGAATAATTTCATGCGACGCCCGATCACGCTGGTATGCCTGTTGCTGCTGTGGCCATTGACCCCGGCAGTCGCAGTAGAAGTGCTGGTTGAGTACGGGAGTGCCAACAAATACCTGGTCAATACCAGTGATCCGGGGATCGGGGAGGACTGGACGGTCGAAGTCTATCCTGAGGAATCTTCCTGGAGCGATGGTACTTACGGCATCGGCTATGATGTAGGATCGGCTGCAATTAATCTGCTGGATACTCTAGTGCCCAGTGGTTCGAGTGGCAGTCGGCCCCGCACTATTTATACCCGTGCCAGTTTCACCATCACGGATATTAATTCCGTCACCGACGTCTTTATCGGTGCAGACTATGATGATGGCTACGCGGCCTGGATTAATGGTGCTGAGGTGTTTCGTTCTGCGGAATTACCTTCTTCCGGGCCGTTGGACTGGGACACCGCCACCGCCCTGCATGAATCGAGCAACGCCTTATTGCCTGTTTACACCCCTTTGATCGATATTACCGCTACGGCACTGCCTGTGTTGCATACCGGCACTAATGTGCTCGCAATTGGCGCATGGAACCAGTCAAACACCTCCAGTGACCATGTGCTGGTGCCACGCCTGTCTGTTAATGAAGACCCGCAAATTACCCGCGGCCCCTACCTGCAAACCGGCACACCCACCAGCGTCATTGTCAAGTGGCGCACGCTGGTACCGACTGATAGCCGGGTGCAATACGGCAGTGCGCCCGGCAACCTGACCAGTGCTGTCAGCAGCGGGGTGTCGACCACGGATCATGAAATCGAACTCAGCGGTTTATCGCCGGACACAACGTATTACTATTCGGTCGGTAACAGTACTGCAGTGTTTGCCGGTGATGATCCGGACCACTTCTTTATTACCTCACCGGTCGCCGGCACTGGCAAGCCGACCCGCATCTGGGTACTGGGCGATTCCGGTACCGCCAATGCCAATGCAGAAGCCGTGGCCAATGCCTACACCACATTCACAGGCAGCACCCACACCGACCTGTGGATGATGCTGGGTGATAACGCCTATAACACAGGTACTGACAGTGAATACCAGGCCGCCGTGTTCGACACCTATCCGGAGATGCTGCGCAAATCCGTGCTCTGGGCGACGCTTGGCAATCATGATGGTGCTACAGCGGACTCCGCCACCCAGTCCGGGCCCTATTACGACATTTTTACCTTGCCGAAGGCCGGCGAGGCGGGTGGCCTGTCATCCGGCACCGAGGCCTACTACTCGTTTGATTACGGCAATATCCATTTTATCTGCCTGGAATCCCATGAAACCGACCGCTCTTCGACCGGGGCCATGCTGACATGGGCGGCCGCTGATATTGCAGCGACAACACAGGAGTGGATTATTGCCTTCTGGCATCACCCGCCATATTCCAAGGGCAGTCACGATTCCGATACCGAGTCGCAATTGATTGATATGCGCCAGAACGCACTGCCGATTCTGGAAGCGGCCGGGGTGGACTTGGTGTTGTCCGGTCACAGTCATTCCTATGAGCGGTCCTTCCTGCTGGACGGCCACTACGGCACCTCCGATACGCTCACCACTGCCATGAAGATTGACGCTGGCAATGGTCAGGAAGGCGGGGACGGTGCCTACAAGGCGGTTTATGATGAAGCCAATCCGTATCAGGGAACCGTCTACATCACGGCCGGCAGTTCCGGCAAGATCAGTGGCGGTCTTTTAAATCATCCGGTCATGGTCCACGCCTCCCTTAACTTCCTCGGCTCATTGGCGCTGGATATCGACGGCAACCGCCTCGATGCCACCTTTGTCCGCAGTGACGGCACCACCCCGGATGCCTTCACTATCATCAAGAATCCCGATAACTGCCCATCGCTCGCCAATCCGGGCCAGGCGGACGCTGACGGCGATGGTGCCGGGGATGCCTGCGATTTCGATGACGATAACGACGGTCTCAGTGATGTGCTTGAGGCAAGCATTGGCACGGACCCGTTACTCGTCGATACGGATGGCGACAACTTGAGTGACTTTGATGAAGTGAACTACGACGGTAATCCCTCATCATACAACCCGATTAGCGACCTCAACCCGCTGTCCACGGACACTGATGGTGATGGCATTCAGGATGATATCGATTATTCGCCACACGGCGATGGCGACGTCGCTCCGTTAGGCTCGCCGGATGGCACTGTGAATGCCGGGGATTTACTCGTGATGCAGCGCATTGTGCTTGGTCGTGTACCAGCCACCTCTGTCGAACTGGAACACGGTGATCTTTACCCGGTTGGTGTGCCGGATGGACAAATTGATATGTCAGACCTGCTGCTGCTGTTTCCGTTGCTTGGGTGGTAGCAAGGAACAGGGGGACAGACCACGTTTTCTGATGGCCGGCGATGTTTGATTGTGGTCTGTCGCCATTTTTCTAAAAACCATACAGTCTCGGCAGCAGCCAGGAAAGCGTCAGCCACATGATAGCTGTCAGAGGTATGCCGACACGCAGAAAGTCGCTGAACACATACCCACCCGAGGTCATCACCAGCATATTGGTCTTGTAGGCGATGGGCGTGGCATAGCTCATATTGGCGCCGAACAGCACCGCCAGCACGAAGGGCTCTGCCGGCAGGCCCAGCTGCTGCGCCATGCTGATCGCAATGGGCGTGCCGATGACCGCGGCAGCGTTGTTGGAAACGATATTGGTCAATACCGCCATGAGCAGCATGAGAGCGCTCAGGACGATGGCCGGAGGTGCCCCGAGGCTCACGGCGACGAAGACCTGGGCAATGTATTCGGCCGCCCCGGTCTGGAGCAGGGCATTACCCAGTGCGAGACTCACCACCACGATCATTATGACCGGCGTGCTCAGGGACCGCGTCGCGTCATCCCAGCTGAGGCAGCGCGTTGCCAGCATGGCCAATACCCCGGCCACCGCGCTGATGGCGATTGGCAGGATGCCGAAGGCGGCCAGGCCCACGATGGCCGTCATGATGCCCAATGCCATGGCTGCACGCGTGGTGTGCGGCAGATCGGCGGTTGCATCCAGTACCAGGAGCTCACTGTTGCGTTTCAGCTCCGCGATCTGATCACGCGCACCCTGCACCAGCAGCACATCGCCGGTTTTCAGAGTGACATCGCCGATGTTTGCATACAGGGTCTGCTTGACCCAGCCCGCGCGGTGCAAGGCGAGTATCACGAGACCATAGCGGTCGGCAAAGCGTGCCCGGCGCAGGGTGGAACCCTCCAGGAACGAGCTCTGAACTACCACGACTTCGGCCAGCTGCTGATCCCCCGCACTCAGGGGATGTTCCTCGTCGACACGGCTCCCGCCTGTGTAGAGTGCCGCGCCCAGTAGCGTTTCAAACTCCTTCAGGCGATCCGGGGTATCCTGTACGGTCAAGCGATCATCCGCCTGCAGTACGACGTCCGGCAACGGGACAAGTGAAGTATGCTCGCCCCGCTGGATACGTGCCACCTTGAGCTGATCATCGGTTTTCTTAATGACCTCGCTCAGCGTTTTGCCATTGGCAAAGGCCTCTTCGGTAATATAGAGCTGAGCCTGGAATATGCGCGGGGAGGTGTCGCTCAGCAGCGGCTTGCGTTCGGGCAACAACAGCGGGGCGACAAGCCACAGGTAGATCAGTGCCAGCACACCGGCGAATGCCGCAGGCATCATGAAATCAAACATCCCGAATCGCTCGAGGCCCATGTCGGCCGCGACCGACACCACCAGCAGATTGGTCGAAGTACCGATCGTGGTGCTCATCCCGCCGACCAGCGTCGCGAATCCCATCGGCATCAGCACTCCGGAGGCACGGGTTTTGGTTCGCAGGGACACGCTGATCAGTATCGGCAGCAACAACACGACGATCGGGGTGTTGTTGACAAAGGCACTGAGCACGGCTCCGATGACCAGGGTGACGATCAACGACAGCCCGGGGCTGTAGGCCCAGAGGCGCGCCAGCAGGCGGCCGACCGGCTCCAGCGCACCGGTACGCACCATCCCCTGGCCGGCGATCATCAGCGCGCAGACGGCAATCAGGGCCTCATGGCCAAACCCGTGAAACAGGGACACCGCGTCCATGTGTCCCCCCTCGGTCATATAGGGAAACAGTGTGAAGCCGATGGTCATGATCACCAGTACGATGAGGCTCGACGTCTCGAGTGGTATTCGTTCCCGCGTAAACAGGAAAAGCACCACAAGCGTCAAGACCATCACCGCAATCGCATGCGGTTCGGGAAGCGGAGGCAGGACCATGCAGGAATGGTAGATGAAAAAGGGGAAAGGGGGACAGATTTATTTCAGGAACACCGCCTCAGGCAACCAGGTAGGCCTTGCGTTCGGCCAGCGTGATGGTTGCGGTTACGCCTGCATTGAATTGCACATAATCCTGCTCGATGCCGTCACTGAAGATGACACCGTGCTCGGCCATGTGAGAATCCAGCACCAGTGGCTCGTCCCGGGTAATGATGCCAAATACCAGGCTGGTGCCTGTCACCTTGCTGGGGAACGGTTCGCGCACGGCGAATGCCAGATAATCGGCATCCCAGGGGATACGGCCGCCCTTTGGTGGGGGTGTCACCTGACCACCCAGTGCTGCTACGACACCTGCAGCCCCCGCATATACAGACTGCAACCAGCCAGTGGATCCCGCACCGGTCGATACAATCAATCCACTTGAGGACTGTTCTTCGGTCTTATCTCCCTGACGGATCTGATAGCGCGCCGAAACATGGGTGCGTGGACCAATAAACAGGTCATTGAAGGCCACCAGTCGCTGCCCATCCGATAGCCGTGCTTCAGCCATCGACACGGCCTGAATACGTGATTCACCCTGCAGGGTATCGTGTAATGCGGGACTGAACCGTTCAGCGGTAAAGGGTAACAGAATGCCATCAATCGTCCCGGGATCCGGGTTCACCGCCACAATGGGCTGCTCATCCAGATACTTGGCAGTATTCACTACCAGTCCATCAGGACCCACGGTCACCACCAGGTCAGCGGGATCGAAACTGAATTGTACCAACTGATCACGCTCAATTACCTGCTGCTTTAACCCACGGGGTATTGTAGATCGGATGCCATCCAGTACCTGCTGATAACGGTTATGCCCGGCCTCGATCGGCGCGAAGTCCTGACCGGCATGCTCAAGGTAAAAACGCGCCTGCGCCACGGTGTTAAACCGCCGGACGAGGTCCTCCAGTTCCGTGCGACGACGCACGATGACAACCTTCTCAAAACGGGCTCCCTGCGGATTTACCGCAGGGGAACGACCCGCAGCAAGTCGGCTAGCCAAGGCACTCATGCTTCCTTCCTCCCAATCCACTGCACCACCTGGTTGAGTAAATCAGGCGTAATGGTGAGGTTCTCCACTTTTCCGGCACTACCCGCCCATTCCTTCAGCGCCAACCCGACCAACGCCTGGGGACTCATGGACTGGTAAAGACCGAAGCGGATCTCGTCTTCCTTGGCACGGGCACTGGCCTCCAACTCCATTGCCCTGGCTGCGGTTTCTGCCTCGGTAAGACGATTCTGACTCTGTTGCTCTACAAGTCCTCTACGACGATCCTCCAACTCGACCTCGGTATCGAGTTCCCGGTGTTTGAGTTGGCCTTCCTCCTCCTGGGCGGCTTTTCGACGTGCGTAAATGGCAGCATCAGACCGCTGCTGCAAACTTTCCCGGTAATTCGCCTCCAGCGCCTTATGCATATCAGGGCGCGCATTGACCGCACTGAAGTGGAGGTTCTCCACCACCACCCCGAACTCGACCAGGTCCGGCTCCTGTTGAACTGCTGCCAGCACCGCGTCACCCAACTGTTTTACCTGGACCAAAGCGTCCTCCAGCGAGAGGGCATTCACACCACTGCGGGTATTGGCCTGAACCGCGTTAATGACGCGTTGCACCAGCTTTTCGGGGTCCTGGCTGCGGTAAGAGCGGCTTTGGGGATCGATGGTGAAATCCAGCACCCTGGCTACTTCCAGAGGTTTGGCCAGACGATAGGTCAGTTGCCCCTGAATAGAGATCTCCTGATAATTGGTTGTGGTCTCCGTGAATACGAAAAGGGCGTCCTGCCGAACCACGGGCACCGCAGCGATCGTGGTGTTGAAGGGCCAGTACCAGAAACTCATCCCAATACCGTGTTGCCGAATATCACCGTCCCGGTAACGCAGGATGTATTCGCTGGGTTCACCTTTGAAGTGTTTTAATGCGATCTTGTTCATGGCACACCTCCCTGGCGTCGGATGACGCGCTATTTGATGATGTCGACCTGGTCCCGATTGATAAGCCGGTAGAGCTTTGCGGGCCGGTGCGCTCCCTGACGGCGGTATTCACCGGATTCCTCAACCCGCTCAAGGGCCAACACCCACTTACGGAAATTTCGTTTGTCGATATCTGCACGCAGAATAATTTCGTACACAGCCTGTAATTCGGTCAGAGTAAATTCCTCGGGCATGAACTGAAATGCGAGGGTCGAGTAGTCGAGCTTGGCAACCAGGCGCTGGTGGGCCGTCTCCACGATGGTTTCGTGGTCAAACGCGAGCTTCGGGAGTTCATCCATGCCGAACCAGCCGACGGCTTCTGCATCGGTGGATGCCGTGAGGGTCAGCCGGTCCGAGGGAATCAGGGCGTAGTACGCCACCGTAATAACCCTTTCACGTGGATCCCGGTTGGGTTGGCCAAAGGTGTAGAGCTGTTCCAGGTAAACCCCGGAGACACCCGTCTCCTGTGCCAATTCCCGGTTGGCAGCGGCTTCCAGGTCCTCGTCCAACTGCACAAATCCCCCCGGCAGGGCCCATTTACCTTTGAATGGCTCACCCTTGCGTTTGATGAGGAGAAGCTTCAACTCATTGTCACGAAGAGAAAAAATTACGATATCCGTGGTGACTGCGGGATGTGGATAGGCGTAGCTGTACATGGCATTGTCCAGTAAGTGTTGTTTACACACTAAGTATATTAGTGTATTGATTACACGAAGTCAAGCGATGGGAGAATTTGCCATGGAGAAGCATTGAAATATCAACAAGCCACTTATTCGGAAGCTGGCGGAACGCCAAACCGCAGCAGATTTAGAGGCCTGTCTCTCCAAAACCATTGAGGATGGAAGCAGCGCTTGTGGGTATGGCGTTGCGACTGAGGAAGCAGTCGCCGTGCTAGCTAAAGCGACCTACATCAGGAAATGAATGGATCGGGAAGGTATAAGCGTTCGCGCGGCAATTCGAGCTATAGGTGCGCTGATTCGGCAATTCACTAAAACAGGGACAGACCGCGTTTTCTGATGACCGGAGATGTTTAATCGTGGTCTGCCCCCTGTATTGCTAAAAAGCTTGTCAATCAGGCATGCTTTTGTACACTGTGCCCCGATATCGAAGTCATGTTTGAACTTCGGTGCTTTACACAGCATCGAGTATCGGTACTGACCGGCAGTACCCAGAGGAGAACCCATGCCAAAAGCGCCACTATCCGGACTTTTCGGAAGTTCCCCGGTTAAGCCCCTGCAGCGACACATGGCCAGCGTGCAGCAATGCATTGCGCAGCTCTTGCCCTTCATCGATGCCGTCCTGAGCAAGGACTGGGATACAGCGGCAATAGAACAGGCAAAAATCACGCAGATGGAACGCGAGGCAGACAAGCTCAAGCATGAACTTCGTCTGAACCTGCCAAACAGTCTGTTCATGCCGGTAGCGCGCCGCGACCTGCTTGAAGTCCTGACCATGCAGGACAAGATCGCCAACAAGGCCAGGAGGATTGCCGGCCTGGTCATTGGACGCAAAATGGAAATTCCGGAACAACTGGCGCCGCAATTCCGTACATTCATAGAGAAGTCCATTGAAACCTCGGCGCAAGCGCAAGTCGCCGTCAACGAGCTGGACGAACTGGTGGAAACCGGGTTCCGGGGTCATGAAGTTCAGCTGGTTACTTCCATGATCGATAAGCTCGACGCGCTGGAAAGCGAGACCGATCAGATCCAGGTACAAATGCGCGCAGGCCTGCTGCAACTCGAAACTGAACTGCCGCCCATCGATGTCATGTTCCTCTACAAGATAATCGACTGGGTCGGCGACCTTGGTGATCGTGCACAGCAGGTCGGCAGCCGGCTTGAACTGCTGCTGGCGCACTAGGAGGCCGTGATGGAATTCGGAATCATCTATATCGGTCTCGCGTGCGCGTTTGGTTTTTTCATGGCCTGGGGCGTGGGCGCCAATGATGTCGCCAATGCCATGGGTACCTCGGTGGGTTCAAAGGCGCTGACGATCCGACAGGCCGTCATTGTGGCTGCAATCTTCGAGTTTACCGGTGCCTACCTGGCCGGTGGACAGGTCACGCAAACCATTCGCAAAGGCATTATTGATCCGTCGCTGATGATGAATTCGCCGGATCTGCTGGTCTACGGCATGCTGGCATCGCTGCTGGCTGCGGGTGTCTGGCTGCTGCTGGCTTCTCGTGCTGGCTGGCCGGTATCAACCACCCATTCCATTGTCGGGGCGATTGTCGGCTTCGCTGCCGTGGGTATTGGTATTGATGCAGTCAACTGGGGCAAGGTCGGTTCCATAGCCATGAGCTGGATCATTTCACCGCTGCTGGCCGGCACCATCGCCTATAACCTGTTTCGCAGTGTGCAGTCATTAATTCTGGACACCGATCACCCGCTCGAAAGTGCGAAAAAATATGTTCCGCTTTACATCTTCCTGGTCGGGTTCATCATTGCGCTGGTCACTTTATTCAAGGGGCTCAAACATGTGGGCCTGGAGTTTGATGCCTTCACAAACTATATCATTGCGATTGCCACAGGCATCATCCTGATGTTGATCGGCAAGTTTTACATAGGCCGCCTTAAATTAGATCCGACTGCAGATCGCGAGTTTCACTACACCAACGTCGAAAAGGTGTTTGGTATCCTGATGATGGTCACGGCCTGCGCCATGGCCTTTGCACACGGTTCAAATGATGTAGCCAATGCGGTCGGTCCTTTGGCTGCCGTCGTGGGCATTGTGGAAAGTGGCGGACAAGTCGCCCAGAAATCTACCATGCCAATCTGGATCCTGCTGCTGGGAGGTGTTGGCATTGTCGTGGGACTCATCACTTATGGACACAAGGTGATCGCCACGATTGGTTCCAATATCACCGAACTCACCCCCAGCCGCGGCTTTGCCGCCACGCTGGCAGCAGCCACCACGGTAGTGCTTGCATCCGGAACCGGTTTGCCCATCTCGACAACCCACACCCTGGTCGGAGGTGTGCTGGGGGTAGGGCTGGCACGTGGTATTGCCGCGGTCAATATGAATATCGTGAAAACGATTTTTCTCTCCTGGGCAATCACCTTGCCAGCAGGAGCGCTCCTGTCCATCCTGTTTTTCTTTATGTTAAAGGGTATGTTCTATTTTCAACCCTGAATGTGGCTGATCAAAAAACAGGGGACAGACCACGTTTTCTGATGACCGACGATGTTTGATCGTAGTCAATCCCTGATTTGCCCTTTTCCAAAAAACAAACGGCTTATTAATCCACGCCATGCGTATCCTGCTGCTCTCCGCCTATGACGCGCACAGTCACCGGCGCTGGCGCGAGGGCCTGGTGGCGGCATTTCCCGCCTGGGACTGGAGCGTGCTCACGCTGCCGCCGCGGCATTTCAGCTGGCGCATCCGCGGCAACAGTCTTAGCTGGGCATTTACCGAGCGCGCGCGACTCGAACGTCCCTATGACCTGCTGATCGCCACTTCTATGGCGGATCTGGCCACCCTGAAGGGGCTGGTGCCGGGGCTGGCGGGCGTGCCGACCCTGGTGTATTGCCACGAGAACCAGTTTGCCTACCCGGCCGGGCGCGAGCCGTACCTGCGTCTCGAACCCCTGATGGTCACCCTGTACACCACGCTGGCCGCAGACCGGGTGGTATTCAATTCCGCCTATAACCGTGACTCCTTGCTGGCCGGGGTGCAGGCCCTGCTGGACAGGATGCCGGACGCGGTACCGCCGGGCATTGTCGAGCGGATCCGTGCGCGCAGCCACATCCTGCCG
>JAOTTU010000223.1 GCA_029864225.1 Gammaproteobacteria bacterium
CGCACTGGTCATGGCGCTGCTGCTGGTGGCGTATTTCAAGCCCGGCCTCGAGCCCGAACCCGGTGCGCAGCCGATCACCACGCAGCTGGATCCGGCGACGGTGACCACCCTCCATATCGAGCGGCAAAACCGGGCGCCCCTGGCCTTCAGCAAGGACGGAGACCTCTGGTACCTGGCAACGAGCGGACGCCGGTTGCCGGCGGCGGATTTCCAGGTGCGCGCACTGCTGCGCCTGCTCAGGGCAACGTCATTGCGCGGCTACCCGGCCAACTCCCTGGACCTCGCCGCGCTGGGCCTGGACCCGCCCCGCGCCACACTGGACATCGATGCCCTGAGCATCCATTTCGGCGCCACCGACGCCCTGGAACAGCAACGCTATGTCCGGATCGATGACACCGTCTACCTGATCGACGACCAATACCAGCACCTGATCAACGGCGAATGGGCCAACTTCGTCAGTGGCAAACTGCTGGCCACACGCGGTCCCATCACCCGGCTGGAGCTGCCCGGGATGACCCTGACCTACGGCGACGACCCGCATTGGCAACTCGAACCCGAACAGGCCACGACCGGCGCCGCTGCCCTGCAGGGACTCATCGATCACTGGCAGGCGGCCGCTGCCCTGTACGTGCGCAGTTACACTGGCTCGGAATCCGCTGAACACGTGACCCTGCACACCCGCGACAGCGATGAACCATTGACCCTGCAGGTTGTCTCGCATGCCCCCGAACTCATCCTGGCCCGCCCGGACTGGGGCATCCAGTACCACCTGACCAGCGACATGGAAGACAGCCTGTTCACCCTGCCGGAACCTGAACCGGAACCGGCAGCCGAAACCGGAGTCACAACAGAACCCAACCCCAACTCGAGTGAAGGGCATTAAGCGATATAACCATCAGGACAGCACTACCACAACCCCCGCCAAAACCCGATAATTGAGCGGGTGCGCGCGGCGTACCCTGCGCTTATTATCCTGTCATGCCCGAGCTCCCCGAAGTCGAGACCACCCGCCGCGGGATTGCACCGCATATCACTAACCGCACGGTAACAAAAGTCACCGTGCGCGACCCGCGCCTGCGCTGGCCGGTCCCCAAGCGGCTGCCGCAGATGCTGGAAGGTATGAAAATCACGCAAGTGGGACGGCGCGGCAAATACCTGCTGCTGGAGACCGCAAACGGCACCGCCATCCTTCATCTCGGCATGTCCGGCAGCCTGCGCATCGTCGATAGAACAATCCCCGTCGGGAAACACGATCACATAGACATTGTCTTTGACAAAGACCGCATCCTGCGCCTCACCGACCCACGCCGCTTCGGCGCCGTATTGTGGACACGCCGTCCGCCGCATCAGCACAAGCTGCTACGGGACCTGGGGCCGGAACCCCTCGGGGCGGCCTTCACAGGCGCGTATCTCCATGCACTGGCGCGCGGGCGCAAGGTCGCCATCAAGAACTTCATTATGAACAGCCACATCGTTGCCGGCATCGGGAATATCTACGCCAACGAGGCGCTGTACATGGCGGGCATCCACCCTCAACGCGCGGCCGGGCGCATCAGCAATAAGAAATACACGCTGCTTACCGAGGTGATCCGCGAGGTCCTGAACGATTCCATCGCCCGGGGTGGCACGACTCTGCGCGATTTCGTCAACAGCGACGGGAAACAGGGTTACTTCAGTCTGGATCTGAATGTCTACGCCAAGGGCGGCGAACCCTGCATCAGCTGCCGGACCCTGATTCGCGAAATCCGCCAGGGCCAGCGTGCGACCTTCTACTGTCCGAAGTGCCAGCGCTAGCAGGAAATCCTGCATAACACGGCACCCACTGAAGGCAGTCAGCCCTGCCATATCCTATAGTGTTTCAGTATGGAAATCCCGTTCGCTCTGTTCCCCGCCGGCTACCTGTGGAGCGTCACCCTGGTGTGTGTGCCGTGGAGAAAAATCAGCGATAACGAGACAGCGTGGCTTGCGATGAACGCGCGGTCAGCAGTCCGGGAAGCCGGACAGGCATGACACCGCTCGGTACACGTATCGGGCAGTGGACGGTCCGGTACCGCTGGCCGGTCATCCTGGTCGCACTGCTGGTGGTCGCGAGCGCCGGCAGTGGCGTCCGCTTGCTGACATTCAACAACGACCTGCGCGTGTTCTTCAGCGAGCAGAACCCGCAACTGCAGGCGCTCGAGGACCTCGAGTCCACCTACAACAAGATCGACAACGTGCTGTTCGTGATTGCTCCGCGGGACGCCAAAGTCTTTAGCCGCGCGACGCTGGCGGCCATCGAGGAACTGACAGAGGCCGCTTGGCAGACACCCTACTCGGTCCGGGTTGATTCACTCACCAATTTTCAGCACAGCCGGGCCGAGGGTGACGAGCTGATGGTCGCGGACCTGGTCGAGAACGCCGGCCAACTGACTGAAACCGAGCTGGCCAGGATACGCACTATCGCACTGGCGGAACCGTCACTGGCCAACCGGCTGGTGTCCGCAGCGGGCCATGTCAGTGCTATCAACGTGA
>JAOTTU010000068.1 GCA_029864225.1 Gammaproteobacteria bacterium
GGGTGTCAGCGGCGTGGCATTCACCACAACGTCCGCTTGCCCGGCGAGCGTGTGCAGTTCATCGGACAGCCCGACATAGGCCACAAAATCCGGGCCCTCGCGCGAGGAGTTGCGCGTCGCAAGCACGCGCATGCCGAGGCCGTGTGCGCGGCGGGCAATCTCGGTGCCGATACCGCCCAGGCCCACCACCAGCAGGGTGCGACCCTGCACTTCCTGCATCGATGTGCGCTCGACCGCTGCACGGTCCCATTGCTGCTCCCGCTGCCTGTCACGGAACACATACAGCTTGCGCGTGAGCGTGTACATCATGCCGATTACATGCTCGGCGATGCCGGGCCCATAAATGCGCTGCATATTGGTCACCAGAATCTCGCGCGTCTGCGCCAGTGGTGAGCTCGCGCAGTTATCGACCCCGGCGGAATAGTTCAGGATATAACGCAGCGACTTGCCATTGCTGAGATTCTCATGGGTGCAATATCCAAGCAGCACGTCGGCGCCTTCGAGCTGCGCCGCCGGCACCTCGCGCGAAGTCGCGACCACGATCTCGGCCTCCCCCGCCACCTGTTTCAACCACGCTACAGCATCGGGCTTCGATGCCTTTTGCCGATCAAGCATCGTCACCACGATGCGTCTGGGCTTCTGCCACACACTGGATGCACTGATTGGTGCCTTGGCCTCCCGAAGCCCCATATCCTTTATCAGTTGCACCGTCGCCGCATCGGGACCTGCGACCGAGGCGCTAACACCAAGACACAAGCCAAGAATCAAACTACACAGGATTCGAAACATGGGGACCTCCCGCTTCAGCCTTGCAGGGCACGGAATGATTTGAGTAGCATCACTCCGACCCCTTGAGAAAGGACTTACCATACTTGTTCCGCCTTTTCGTGTCAGGTTTTTTCCTCACTGGTCGGGATATTATCGGCAAGCGCGGCGTAAAGGCCGGCGGCCTGTCGCTGAAAGCGCAAGGGCTGGTGCGTTACCAGCTTGAGACACCCGATAGTGACGGCGCCACCAGGCCGGTCGCCATCGGACCGGGTTGTATCTGGTGAAGACCCGGAAAGGATGGTACCGTCATCCTATATCACTCGCGCAAAACCCTGCATCTTGCATATGATTCCCGGCAAACATGGCGCGCAACCCACCTCCTGACGGATCATTGCCCTTGCCTTAGGCCCCCAATTACTTCGCACCCTGAATCTATGCTCCTGAAACGCTGGATATCCCTGACACTGGCACTGGCGATCGTCGCCGTACTGGCCTGGCTCATAACGCAACGATTGCTGGAAGGCGATGGGCAGAGCAAGGCTGGCTCCGGCGGCGAGCGTAACGTGCCGGTGGAGGTGGCCGCCATCGAGCACGGCCCCATCGAACTGCGGCGCACCTTCACCGGTACACTGGATGCCCATGCCGAATTCGTGGTCGCTCCCAAGATTGGCGGTCGCATCGATGCCATAAGTATGGACCTCGCCGACAGCGTCACCCGCGGTCAGGTGGTGGCGCGCATGGATAACGCCGAATTCGTACAGTCGGTGGCCCAGGCGGAGGCAGACCTGGCGGTGGCCCAGGCCAATCTGGGCGAGGCGCGTAGCCAGCTGACGATTGCCAAACGGGAGCTGCAGCGACTGGACAAGCTGCGCGAGCGCGGCGTCAGTTCGGAGTCCCAGCTCGATCTGGCGAAGGCGGACCAGCTCACCAAACAGGCCCGCGTGGAGGTCACCCGCGCCCAGGTCACCCGCGCCCAGGCGGCGCTGGAAACGGCTCGCATCCGTCTCGGCTACACCGAGGTCATCGCCGACTGGACCGGCGGCAGCGACCTGCGCCTGGTAGCGGAACGTTATCTTGACGAGGGCGAGACCGTGGCGGCCAATGCACCCCTGCTGCGTATCGTGGAGCTGGATCCCCTGATTGCGGTGTTCTTCGTTACCGAGCGCGATTATGCGCTCCTGCATACCGGCCAGCGCGCAGAGCTCAGCACCGACAGTTATCCCGGCGAGCTGTTCCCGGGCGAGATCGTGCGCATCGCCCCGGTGTTCCACTCCAGCACCCGTCAGGCGCGGGTGGAAGTGCGCGTCGACAATCCACAGCTGCGCCTCAAGCCGGGCATGTTCACGCGCATCATTCTGGTGCTGGAACGGATCGCCGAGACCCGCATTGTGCCGGAGCAGGCCCTGGTGACCCGCAACGGCCACAGCGGCCTGTTCGTGGTTGCGGAGGGTGGTGGATCGGTGACCTGGCGTGAAGTGACCGTGGGCATAACCCAGGGCCAGC
This sequence comes from Gammaproteobacteria bacterium, assembly GCA_029864225.1. GTDB lineage: Bacteria > Pseudomonadota > Gammaproteobacteria > UBA9214 > UBA9214 > CAMYJZ01. Next base: position 2,272 of record JAOTTU010000068.1, read on the forward strand.
GCGTGCAAGTCAGCGGGGAAAACCTCGGCAGCCGCGTGGTGATACTGGGCCAGCAACTCCTGAAGGACGGTTCGCGGATTGCCATTGCCGGTGCGGCGGAGGCGGTGGCGCCGTGAACCTGGCCCGCGCGAGTGTGCGCCGCCCGGTGTTCACCAGCATGGTGACACTGGCGGTGGTGGTGCTGGGTGCAGTGGCCCTTAGCCGCCTGCTCATCGATCTGCTGCCCAGCATCGAACTGCCCACCGTCACCATCCGTACACAGTACGAAGGTGCCGATCCCATCGTCATGGAGCGGCTGGTGACCCAGATTGTCGAGGAGATCGTCGCCACCGTACCGGACGTCGAGGAAATGACCTCGCTGTCCTACGAGGGCAACAGCAGAGTGCGGGTCAGCTTCGGCTGGGGCACCAACCTGGATGCCGCAGCCCTGGATGTGCAGGCCACCCTCGAGGACGAGATCAGCGAACTGCCCGACGATATCGTCGGACCACGCGTCAGCAAGTTCGACGTGGACACCTTTCCCGTGGTGCTGCTGGGCATCTCCAGCACCCTCGATCCGGTGGAGCTCACCGAAGTGGTGGAGAACCAGATCCGCTACCGTTTCGCGCGTGTTCCCGGCGTCGCCCAGGTGGACCCCTGGGGCGGCTACAACCGCGAGGTGCGGGTGGAACTGGATCCGGACCGGATCAACGCCCTCGGCCTGCCGCTCAATGACATCCTCGATGCCATCCGCGACGCCAACCTCGATCTGCCCGCAGGCCAGATCGAGGCCGGCCGCTACGAGGTGACACTGCGCGCACCCGCTGAGTTCACCGATCTCGAGCAAATCCGCAACACGGTCATCGACCGCCGTGACGGGGCAATGGTGACCCTGGGACAGTTCGCCAAGGTCACGGACACCTATGAAAAGCTGAGCCGCCTCATTCGCGTCAACGGCGAACGCGGGCTGCGCGTGGCGATCCGCAAGCAGGCCGGGGCCAATACGGTGGAGGTGGCGCGCCGTGTCCTCGCAGAGGTGGATGCTGTCAACGAGGCCTTTCCGCAGATCCGCATCGTACCGGTCATCGACCAGGGTAATTTCATCGAACGGGCCATCGCTAACGTATCGCAGTCGCTACTGTACGGCGGCTCGCTGGCGGTGCTGGTGCTGCTGTTCTTCCTGCGCGACCTGCGCAGTACCCTGGTGATATCGCTGGCCATTCCGATCTCGGTGATCGCCACCTTTGCACTGCTCTACTTCGGAGGCTTCACCCTCAATCTCATGACCCTGGGTGGTCTGGCGCTGGGCGTGGGCATGATGGTGGACAGCTCGGTGGTGGTGCTGGAGAACATCTTCCGGCGCCGCCAGGAACGCGGCGAGGATCACGACACGGCCGCCATCCAGGGCACCGGCGAGGTAGCCTCGGCGGTGATCGCCGGCACAGTCACCACCCTGGTGATCTTCCTGCCCCTTGTGTTCGTGCACGGCGTGTCCGGCGTGCTGTTCAAGGAACTCGCCTACGTCATCATGTTCTCCCTGTTCTGCGCGCTGCTCGTTTCCCTGAGCCTGGTGCCCATGCTCGCCTCCCGGCTGCTGGCCGCTCCTGCCGCCGAATCCAACGGCTGGACAGCGCGCCTGGCGAGCGGCGCCGGCGCGGCCTTCGCAGTACTGCAGAACGGCTACCACGACCTGCTGGTATGGGTGCTGCGTCGGCGCCTGATTACGGTGCTTGGCGCCGCCGCACTGCTCGCCGCCAGCCTGCTGCTGGCGCCCTTCATAGGCACTGAATTTCTGCCGCCCAGCGACGAGGGCGAGGTGCGCGTGACCGGGGAAATGGAAGTGGGCACGCGGATCAATCTCATCGACCGCCAGACCCGCGTCATGGAGAAACTGGTCTACGCGGCGGTACCCGAGACGGTGTCCTCCGTGGTCAGTGTGGTCACCTCGGGTACCCGCGGCAGTTCCACCGCCAGTGGCGAGATCCGCCTGTCGCTGCTGCCGGCCACCCAACGCAAGCGTCCCAATACCGAAATCGCCGCCGACCTGCGCCAGCGCCTGGAGGGCGCGGTACCGGGCATGAAGATCCGCGTGCGCGCCCCCCAGGGGCAGTTCCTGCTGGAGCGTATCCTTGCCAGCGAGCAAGGCATCACCGTGGAGGTGCGCGGTTTCGATCTCGACACCCTCGGTGTGCTGGCGCGCCAGGTTACCGACCGCATCGGCGACGTGGCCGGTGTCACCGATGTCGAGTTGAGCCGCGAGGTCGGCATACCGCAGCGCGAGATCGACATCGATCGTGCCAAGATCGCCGACCTGGGACTGACGGTGCGCGATGTCACCGGGGTAATCGAAACCGCCGTGGCCGGTTCCAGGGCCGGGGAATTTCGTGTCCATGGCAACTCTTATCGCATCCTGGTCCAACTGGAAAACGCCGAGAAGCGCTCGCTCGACGAGATCCTCGATCTGACCCTGCGCACGCCCGACGGTGAACAGGTGGTGTTACGCAACCTGGTGGACACCCGGGCGGGCAGTGGCCCGGTGACCATCGAGCGCAAGGACCAGCAGCGGCTGGTCACGGTGACCGCAAACGTTGCCGGTCGCGACCTCGGGACGGTGGCTGCCGAGGTGCAGGCACGCCTGGCGGAGATTCCTCGCCCTGTGGGTTATGACCTTATCGTCGCCGGCAATTTCGAGGAACAGCAAAAGGCCTTCGAGGAACTGCTGGTCTCGTTGCTGCTGGCCCTGTTGCTGGTCTACATGGTGCTGGCGTCCCAGTACGAATCCCTGAGCGACCCACTGGTGGTTATGCTCTCGGTACCGGTGGCCTCGGTAGGGGTGCTGGTGACCCTGTTTCTCACCGACACCACCCTGAACCTGCAGTCGGCCATCGGCTGCATCATGCTGGCCGGCATCGTGGTCAACAACGCCATTCTGCTGGTGGACCAGACCGGGCAATTGCGCCGCGCCGGTCACGACACCCATGACGCCCTGGTGGAGGCCGGCCGCCGCCGCCTGCGTCCCGTGCTCATGACTACCCTGACCACCATCCTGGCGCTGCTGCCGCTGGCGCTCGGCATCGGTGAAGGCGCCGACGCCCAGGCCCCGCTGGCGCGCGCGGTACTGGGTGGCCTCACCGCCTCCACCCTGATCACGCTGGTGCTGATCCCGGCGGTGTATTCGCTGTTCCATGGTGCGCCAACAACTTCAACCGAAAGCCAGGTCAGCGCCGGAAGCCAAGCCTGAACACGCTAGGGCGGGGTATTGCCCGGTGCCGACCGCTCATGCTGAAAGATGCTGCGCACAATCTTACTTTTCAAATTGATGCTTCCGTACGTAAGCCAATAATCCAAAAGACCTTCACATGAGGGTCTTTTGGTTTATATGGCGGATCCGGAGAGATGCGAACTCCTGGCCGGCAGCAGTTTCCAGCCCAGGTAAGTGACCGCTGCATAAAACGCCAGAATCACACTGAGCACGGTGTTTAACTGCATCAGATCCTTTATGGAGAGGCCGACATGGGCGACCCCCACCGCGAATACGATGCCGGCGTCCAGTGCGAGCGTCAACAGCGCTGCAACCAGCCATAGCAATTGAGCGGCGATCAGTCTACCCCGTTGCTGCCGCGTGCCCACCCACCAGCGCAGCAAGCGCCAGAAGAACAACACCGCACCGACAACCACCGCCAGCAGCGTCGCACCCAGCAGGCCAACGGCGATGAGTTCCAGCCGCTGTTTGGGATCGCGCCACTTCGCCCACACGGGCTTGGTGACACCCAGTGCCTGCAGTTTCCACCAGGCCATGCGCCGAATCGCGAGGTCGTCATCGGCGGCGGCCCTGCGCCACTCCTGCTCGCCCAGATCGAATTGGCTCAGGGCACTCCATGCCTCTGTTCTGATTTCCACGTCCGGCTCCCCGGTCAGCTCCAGCAGGGTAGCCTGCAGCGTATCGGGCAAGTTCCTTCCGCTGGCACGCCACAACGCCAGACGACGCAGGGAATACCGGCGCAGATTACGGTGGACTGACGGGTCCCGGGCATAACCGAGCAAGACAGGCAGCATTTCGCCATCGACGGCGGTTAGTTCCACCACCGCGAAGGCCGCGTACGTGTACACCTGTTCATCACCATCATCCAGCGCCGGGTGGATGACTCCGGCATCGCGGCCATGTTGCAAGCTGTTGTGCAACAGGACGGCTGCCGCCTGGCGGCGCAACCCGGCGTCCGTGTCCGCCGCCAGGCTCCGCTCGAGGACAGCCACGGCCTTTTGCGGCAGGGATTCTGTCAGGGATAACACATAAAGCCCCCGCAGGATCTCCTCGCGCACGGCCAGGGCCCGATCCTCGGACAGGGCGCTGGCATATTGATCGAGAAGCCGCGCCCGCAGGGCGGGTGGTTCAACCCGGTGGAGCTGCGGCGGTCTGTCCTGCACCGTGACCGGCGTTGCGACGTCGGCCGGTGACAACCCCATTTTACCGGTCACCTTCATCCAGGCAGCCAGATCCTGCCCTGCCGGCGGTTCGATCAGCAGGCGGCTGAGCGCCTGACGTACCTCCTCCTGCGGGTCATCGGTCACCAGTGGAATCAGTGATTCAATCACACCCGGGTCGAGTCCATGGTGTGTGTGGACCTCCAGCAGGGTGACGGCAATGAGGCCGCGCACCCTGCGATCACCCTCCTCCCGCAGCCTTTCCAGCAGTATCTCCAGACTGGCCGGATCCGGGGCCTGTATGGCGTAGATCTTGCCCAGGGCCTGTACTGCCTGAAAACGCATACTGGTACCGGGGTCCCCGGCAGCGTCCTGCAGCACCTGCTCCATGGCCGCCGGAGGCAACACCGCGAGGGACTGGGGATGCGCCTCTTCCGCCGCCGTCAGACCGGCCAGGGCCTCGCGGCGCACCGCCGCATCCGGGTCCCCTGCGACGGCCTGCTGCAGTGTGTTCAGCAGGGACGGCGGATGTTTGCGCTGCGCACTGATGCCGCGCAGGGAGCGCGCGGCAAGGGTGCGCACAGTGGCATTCTCATCGGTAGACAGCGCCTCGGTCAGGGCCTGCACCATGGCCTCGTTTGCGGGTTGCGCCCGGGAAAAATCATCGATGAGCAATACCGTCCAGCGCCGCACATCGGCATTGCCTTCGCTGCCGAGAGAAGCCACGCAGGCATCGATCACCGCCTGGGGCAGTCCCTGGCGCTTGCGAATGTGCCGCAGGGCCTGTACCGCATAGGAGCGGGTATTGTCGCCGCGTGTGCGGTTGGGGTTTTTGTCCACGCGATGCCACAGTACCGTGGCCAGGTCATCGATCGCCTTGCTCGAAAACGCCTGATAGCGCGCCACCCCGGCAACGGTTGATGCAGTACGATTGGTCACCCTGGCATCATAGGCATCATTGTGCACCAGGACCGATGTCAGTAATTCCACGTTCCCGGGCGACCAGGTCGTCTTGCTGGCGGTACTCAGCAGCGCGCTCTCCACGCGCTGCATGAAATCCGAGGACCGGACCTCTTCCGCGTCCTCCGACTGGAACTGCCGAATCAATACCTCCACCGTCCCCGGGTCATCGGGGGCCACAGACATCAATTCCTCCAGTGCCTTGCGCCGCTCGTAAATACTCGAACTGTGGAGTCGTGCATGGATCGCCTCCCTGGCTAACGCGGCACCGGCATCGGCTTGCCCCTCCTGTGCCGGCAGGCTCGGAGTGCTCGCTACCAGGGCAAACAACAGGCAATATCGCAGTGAGGAAACCAGTTGCATGATCGGTGACATTAAGGGGTACCGGTTGTCGATGCGCCATTTATACACAATGGCAGGGAAATAACCGCTTTGAGCTGATTATCTACGCTGTGGATGGCGAATTCATTATTGTCACCTGAAAACGACAACTGAGACAGTCTTGTTCCTGAAACAACGACTGATTGGAACGATTCGTCATGAATAGCTTGATCGCATCTGCTTCTGGAATGCTCAGGACCTCGAAGAAAAAATCTGTGGACATGTACATTTCCTCATGGTGACTTGCTTGTCACCGTTCTTTTTGGGAGGAGCGTATAATTCTCGATGGCTCAACCACCAGTTCAATCGGCGGATGAGTATCCCGACCATAGGCACGAATGACCTTGCGAATGTAGTTTTGTGTCTCCTGATAAGGCGGCACACCCAGGTATTTCTCCACTGTACGCTCACCGGCGTTATAACCCGCCAGTGACAGGCGCAGGTCGCCCTGAAAAAAGGATAACAACCAGCGCATATAGGCCATCCCTCCATGCAGGTTTTGCACCGGGTCCGCGGTATCCCTGACACCGAAACGGGCCGCGGTCTCGGGGATCAGCTGCATCAGTCCCTGTGCATTCATTGGCGAGCGGGCCCGTGGATTGAAATTCGATTCGGTCTGGATAATCGCGAGTATGAGGTTCGGATCCAGACCGTAGTCCGGTGCCAGCAAGCGTACCCAGGATGCTATCTGCTTGCGCTCGGGGGTGCCCGTATTGACGCCTGAAACCCAGTCCTGGCCAGGTATCGTCGCGATGGCATAGGCATCAAACCGGCTTTCGTAGGTACATCTCGGCTCCCTTCTGACACCCGGCTCCCCGACATAGGCAAGAAACTTGCGTGCCTGCAAGTCGCCACTGGCCGCTGCTACCTGTAGCCAAGTGGCGGCGAGATCCGTATCCCGGGGTGCACCAAGGCCGTTGGCATACATCCAGGCAAGTCGCAGCTGTGCCGGCAGGTAACTGAGCCGTGCGGCTGCACAATACAGCTGCCGGGCGCGGCCGTAATCACGACGATAGCCTATGGCATGCTCATACTGTCTGGCCAGGTTCGTCAGTTCCTCGGGGTCGGGATCAGCCAGCAGCACCTGCCAGTCCAGGACCGGGGTAGCGTCCTGCCCGGCAACAGCAACGGCATACGGCAACAGCACAAGCACCAGAAACACCCTGCATCCGATGAGTTGCCAGCTTTTGCCGCGCACAGTGGTCACCTTGGAAAGAACTCGATGGGTATCTTCGTGGTCACTGCAGGCACACCCGGCTTGTTGCCGAAATCAATGCGTTTAATGAGCGACACCAGCTGCTGTTCCAGTGAGGCTGCACCCAGTTCGCTGCTGAGGATGACACAACGGGTAACATCACCTGCCGGTGCAATCGTGATACTCATGAGGAGCTTGCCTTGCAAGGTGGCATCCTTGTGCAACTCGCGATTGTAGAGCGTATACATGGCACCCTTGTTCCGGTCCAGTACTTCCTGAATCTCTTCTTTACTGCGAACCATGCCTGACGAAGGCGCGGATGTGGGTCCCTTTTCCGGCACTACCACTTCACTGCTGCCGCTGCCTTGCCTGCTGTCCTCCCTGTCCGGCAAGGCACTTGCACCCAGAACGGACTGGTGGACAACACCACCTTCGATGCCCTGGCTGCCCCGGGTCACGTTTGCCGTCAGCATCGAGGGTTGTGCTGTCTCTGCGCGCCCCCGACTGACTACAGCGTCTTGCCCAGACGTCTTCCCGGTCTTCGGTGTGGTACCGCGAAGTTCGGCGAGCAAATCACTCATGGCCAGCACACCGCTATTTGCCGCTTTCTGGCGGGGTGTCACGACTGGCGCAACCGGCAGTCGCTCGGGTATTGCTTGCGGTTCCGGTGGCGCAGTCATGGCGGGTGCCGCAGGCACAGGTGCCGGCCGTGGCACAGGCGCAGGTTGTTCGGTAAGCAGGCGCACGCGGCGCGGCGGCAGTTCCTCTGCAAGTTCGAAAGCGGGCTGTGGTATCCGGATATAGGGCGTGATTGCCCCGACTCCCATGCA
>JAOTTU010000224.1 GCA_029864225.1 Gammaproteobacteria bacterium
TGGAGACCAAAGTGATCCATGGGCTGTTCTTTGCCGGCCAGATCAACGGCACCACCGGCTACGAGGAGGCGGCGGCGCAGGGGCTGATCGCCGGACTTAATGCAGCGCGCCGGTTACAGGATGCGGAGCCCTGGACACCGCGCCGTGATGAGGCCTACATCGGCGTGTTGATCGACGACCTGGTAACCCGCGGCACCAGCGAACCCTACCGCATGTTCACCAGCCGCGCCGAATACCGCCTGTTGCTGCGCCAGGACAATGCCGACCTGCGACTGACGCCGCAGGGACGTGCACTGGGCCTGGTGCCCGAACAGCGCTGGCGGGTTTTCAATGACAAGGACGCGGCGATCGGGCGCGAGCAGATCCGCCTGGATGCACTGCTGTTGCGCCCTGACAGCGGTCCGGGCAGCGCGCTGGCAATGCTGCTGGAAAAACCGCTGGCGCGCGAACAGCGCGCCTCCGAGTTGTTGCGCCGGCCGGACGTATCCTACCGTGCCTTGATGGCGATCGAGGGCATCGGCCCCGGGGTTGCCGATGAGCAGGCCGCCGAGCAGATCGAGATCCAGACAAAGTATGCCGGCTACCTGGAACGCCAGCAGGCCGAGATCGCGCGCCTCAAGCGTCATCAACAACAAGCCCTGCCGGTTGATTTCGATTACAATACGGTGCGTGGGCTTTCAAATGAAGTATTCGAAAAGCTGCAGGCAGTCCGGCCGCAGAACATCGGCCAGGCGGCACGCATTCCGGGTGTCACCCCGGCGGCCATTTCGCTGCTGTTGATCCATCTCAAGAAACGCGACCGGGTCGAACGCAAGAGCGCCTGACCCTTTTATCTAACCCAGAGTGAGGCGCATGCAGACGCGCGGATTCAGAGGCAATAACCGTCACGGCAAATTCGTGGATCCAAAAGACCTGCTTGCGGAGGGTCTGCGCGCGCTTGGGCTGGATGAGGTGCTCGCCGGCGATGACCGGCTGATGGCATACATCTCGGAACTGATGAACTGGAACCGGGTGTACAACCTGACCTCGGTACGCAAGCCAGCCGAGATTGTCACCCGGCATATTCTGGACAGCCTGTCGATCATTCCCCACCTGAAGGGCAAGCGGATTCTGGATATCGGCACGGGTGCCGGGCTGCCGGGTATTCCCCTCGCCGTGGCCGAACCGGAGCGGGAATATGTCCTGCTGGACAGCAGCAGCAAGAAGCTCCGCTTTGTACAGCAGACCATCACCACGCTGGGCCTGGAAAATGTTGTACTTGAACATACGCGCATCGAGAACTACCGGCCCGATGGGCGTTTTGATACGGTCATCTGCCGGGCCTTTTCAGACCTGCATGAGCTCTACCGGCACGCCGCGCGGCTGTGCACGACAGAGGGCCGGATGCTCGCCATGAAGGGCGTTTATCCAATGGCCGAGATCGAAGGTCTGGAAGACAAGTCGGTGATAGAAGACGTGGTCACGCTCCACGTTCCCGGGCTGGATGCCGAGCGCCACCTGGTGTGCATGCACACAGCAGCGGAATCAGCGGGATAGAGCCGTCTATGGGAAGAATACTGGCGGTAACCAATCAGAAGGGCGGGGTCGGCAAGACGACCACCAGCGTGAACCTGGCGGCGTCCCTGGTGGAGACCGGCCGGCGCATCCTGCTGGTTGACCTGGACGCACAGGGCAATGCAACCATGGGCAGCGGCTGCAACAAGCATGAGGTGGCCAGGACCGGTTACGATCTGTTGATCGGGCACGCGGATATCCGCGACGTGATTATCTATGCCTCCGAGGCCGGCTATGACCTGCTGCCGGGTAACAGTGACCTGACTGCCGCCGAGGTGGAACTGATGAGCCGTGACGATCGCGAACGCCGGCTGCGCTCGGCGCTTACCTACGTGCAGAACGAATATGACCTTATTGTCATCGATTGCCCGCCGTCACTGAGCATGCTGACAATCAATGCCCTGGCAGCGGCACATGGCGTGTTGATCCCGATTCAATGCGAATACTATGCCCTGGAAGGATTGTCGGCGCTGCTGGAGACCGTGGAGCATGTTCGGCTTGCCGTTAATCCGGAACTCGAGATCGAGGGCCTGCTCCGGACCATGTATGACGCCCGCAACAATCTCGCCAATGATGTGTCGGCACAGCTGCAGCAGCATTTCGGCGACAAGCTGTATCGCACCATCATTCCGCGTAACGTACGCCTGGCGGAGGCGCCCAGCCATGGTATGCCGGTGTTGCGTTATGATAAAAATTCACGCGGTGCAGCGGCCTACCTGGCACTGGCCGGCGAATACCTGCGGCGGCACGCGTCCAGCGCAATAGCGCCGCAGGAACCCGGGCACAACCAACAAGACGGTGTGCAACCGACACACTTTTGAATGATTCTGAACTGACGGTAGAGATTATGGCAGCGAAAAAGCGTGGACTTGGGCGGGGACTGGATGCACTACTGGGACCTGCGTCACGGGCACCCCAGCCAGCACCGTCTCAAGAGACAGCACCCCCTGCGC
>JAOTTU010000069.1 GCA_029864225.1 Gammaproteobacteria bacterium
GGGGACCTGGGACAACAGCACCGGCTCTGACAGTAACGGACTGTGTTTCCGCTGCCATAACCATACCAATTACGCGACGGAACAGAACGAGGGGAACCGGAGCAACTTCGAGAGCGGTTTTGGCGGGCCCGACAGGGACACCAACCTGCATGCGTTCCACGCCAAGCGTATCGGCAGAAACCTGCAGTGCATGTGGTGCCATGTCGCTGTACCGCATGGCTGGAAGAACAAGGCCCTGCTGGTGAACCTGAATGATGTGGGTGCAGAGGCGGGCTTACCGGCCGGTACCGAGATCGCCATTGGCGCTAACGCCGATGTCTACAATCAGGAACCGTATTATCACAATGCAAAACTCAAGATAATCAGTTTCGCGACCAGTGGAAACTGGCAGGACAGCAATTGTGGTTCGGCGGGCGCGAATATCGCCGGGAATGATACCCAGACTGCCAAGGAATGGATGCGGACCGTATGCGAGAATCCGCCATGAAGATTATCTGCCGGCTCGCCTCGCTCAGGCTGACCCTGCCAGGCCTGCTGGCCCTGGCAGTCGGGGTGCTGGTCAGTTACCGGGATGTCACGGCTTCGACCGCCTGGATGGCTGTCCCGCTGCTCTGCCTGGCCGTCAACCTGCTCGCGGCCCTGATCGTCAATACACGTATTCGGTCCCGGCCGGCGCTGCTGGTGTTTCACCTGTGTCTGCTCGCCGTGGTGTTGCTGGCGACCTACGGCCACCTGAGCAGCTTGCAGGCACGGGTGGAGATCACCGAGGGTCAGGCCTTCAACGCCGCTGATGTCGAGATGGTCCGGGAAGGGCCCTGGCACCCACGGCAGCGGCTGGACTCTGTGGTCTTCGTGCAGGGCCCGCTGCGCGTCGACTATGCGCCCGGACTGAAGCGGCAGCATACCGCCAGTCAGCTTGGCATCCGGGATGCGGTAGCGGGTGAGGTGCTAACAACTATCGGTGACAACACGCCACATATTCAGGCCGGATACCGTTTCTATACGACGTCCAACAAGGGCTACTCGGCCATCCTCACATGGCTTGGCAGTGACGGGGTCAGGCAGACCGGAGCGATCAACTTTCCATCGTATCCAGCGAATGACTGGAACCAGACTAACCAGTGGACGGGCCCGGCGGGAAAACATTTTAGGCTTGAGTTGGATCTGCCTCGCCCGCAATCCTTCGACCGTCACTGGGCGTTTGACGCCACGCCTGCAGTCGCTGCGCTGACCATTATGGCAGATGATCAACGGGTCAGGCTGGAGCCGGGTGAAGTCCTGCAACTTGAGAATGGCCGCCTGCAGTTCGAGGAGGTGCGCCTGTGGATGGGTTACCGGATTACTTACGAGCCCTTGTTGCCATGGCTATTATTCGCTGCCCTTGTCGGTGTGCTGGCGCTGGCATGGCACTTTCTTGCCAGCTTTAATTCGCTCCCGCTGCCGGAAGGTTACGGGCACCGGGAACGAAAGGAGAACAGCGATGTCATCACTGCTGCTCGCACCTGAGCTTCCCTGGCTCTTCGGGGGGCTTGCCGGTTACTGTACGGGGGCATTGGCAGCATGGCACGGGATATGGCGGGATCGCCCGGTCGACAGGGCCGTGTTCGCTGCATTACTGGTTGCCGTGATATTACTGGCGACCGCCATCACCCTGCGTTGGATGCGTGCGGGTTACGGGCCGTTTCTCACGCTGTTCGAAATCCTGCTGAGTAACCTGTTCAGCCTGGGGCTGGTCTTTCTGGTCGTGTTCTGGCGCGTCCCCCTGGCACGGCCCGGTGCGCTCGTCGTGTTGCCGGTCTTTTTGCTGCTGGGATGCTGGATAGCGACGCTGCCGCCGGAAACCAGCCAGTTGCCGGCAACCTACGACAGTGTGTGGCTTTGGGTGCACGTGGGGGTGGGCAAGATCTTTCTCGGTATCTGTCTGGCTGCCGTCGGTCTGGCCGGCACCTTGCTGCTGCGCCGATTGCCGGGGTTCGGCAACTTGCACCGCCTGCCGGATGACGAGGTCCTTGATGTGCTGGTATGGCGTTTCATGTCGATTGCATTCATTTTTCACAGCCTGATGCTGATCGCCGGGGCGGTATGGGCCCAGGACGCCTGGGGGCATTACTGGACATGGGACCCGCTGGAGACCTGGGCTTTTATCACCTGGCTGATGCTGGGACTGAGTCTGCATGCCAGGCTTACTTTCAAGGTCCCGCTGTGGGGTGGGTGGCTGATGGTCTTCGGAGTATTTATTCTGGCGTTCCTGACGTTCTTCGGTGTGCCATTCAGCAGCCTGGGTCCGCACAAGGGGATAATATGAAACGCAATGCAAAAAAATGGTTGCCGTTCTTGTTGTTGACTGTTGTGCTTGTCTCCGGAACCGGCCTGCTTGCCAATCGCATCACGCAGGGCGGCATCGACATGCCGCCCAGGCAGGGAGATCCGGTACCGGATCTCGCCAGGCCACTACAGACAGGCATGCAGCAGGAAATTTCCGTGCGCTTCCAGCAGGCGGTCATGATGTTGCACGCCAGGCAGTATGACTATGCAGTTACGGCCCTCCAGCAGGTGCTGTCGCTTGCACCCCGGATGCCTGAGGCGCATGCGAATATGGGGTTTGCCCTGCTGGGCAAGGGCTACTACGAAGCCGCGCGGGATTATTTCCATAGTGCAATTGACTTGCGTCCACAGCAGATCAATGCCTACTGGGGACTAGCGGTAAGCCTGGAGGCCTTGTGTGACATTGAGGGGGCGACCGGTGCCATGCGCAGCTATGTGCATCTGGCAGATTCCGGGGATGCCTTTCTTCCCAGGGCACGTGCCGCCTTGTGGGAATGGGGCGCGGTAAACACGTCCGGAGACAGCCGCCAGGCAACAACGTCTACAGGCAGCGGCGCTGTGACGGAACGGTGTGGCCAGGCTGCCGGGTAGGCAGGTTGCGCTAACGTTATGACACAAAAGAGTCGTGCGACGGGGGCGAACGCATTGTAATGTTTCGTTGCCTGTTGCGTTGCACTTTCTGTCAGACAACCTGTCCGCCAGGTTTGCGACAGTGGGAGAAGCGGAAGATGAAACACTTTCATATGGTGGTTCAGTGGATACTGATTCCAGCCCTGATTTTTTCCGCACCGGCCCTCGCAGCCGGTGAGCTGAAACTGGATTATGCCGCAGCGATCAATATGGCCGGTCGCCAACGGATGCTCTCGCAGCGCATAACCAAAAGTTATCTGCAGGTCGGACTGGGTGCAAATCCGGAGCTTTCTCGGATTCAGTTGCAGGAATCCATCGACCAGTTCGACGCACAGTTACGCGCACTCGCTGAGTTCGCCACGGCCAGTGACATAAGTACCGCAATCAAACAGGTCACAGACCTGTGGAAACCTTTCAGGGATAAGGCGCTTGCCACACCTGGCCGGGCCGATGCAGAACAACTGGTGCGGATGGATGAACCGCTGCTGTTGGCGTGTGAGCATGTCGTACAATTACTGGAGGAGGCCTCAGGCAACCACCAAGGGCGGCTGGTGAATATTTCGGGGCGCCAGCGCATGCTGTCACAACGCCTTGCAAAGTTCTACATGGTCGTTGCTGCCGGTGTCGGAACCCCCTCGGTCGGTGAGCAGATTCAAATAGCCAAAGCTGAGTTCAAGGAGGCACTGGATAGCCTGTCGGCCGCCGAGGTAAATACTGCCAGTATCCGTGACAAGCTGGAAGCGGTTGGGCAGCAGTGGATCTGGCTTGAAAGTGCATTGAACATGCAGTACGACAGTTCATATCCATTGATCGTGGCTGATGCGAGCGAGAAGATCCTTGTGCTGATGGAGTTGCTGACGGATATGTATGCGAGACTAGATAACAGCGGCATGCACTGGTAGTTTGCAGCTTGGTCGGTAGCACCTTCGCTCCGCAAATATTCCCCGACCTGTGATTTGCGAATTGTTGCTCAGTCTGCTGCGGGCAACATAACACGCCGATTCAGCCGGAATGGTTCTTACCGGTCACATAGGTAACAGTTTATTCCTCAGAACCAGATTGAAACATACAGCTGCACCACATCGGCACTGAAACTGTACAGGGGCTCGTCACCCGGTGCCGGTGTCACGACCCTGAGGTCACGGAAGTCATCATAGTCGAACAGAATATGGTCCCAGGCGAGGTTAATTTTACCCTTGTCGATCGAGCGCCAGCCATTTTTGATGAAGTCGTAGCTCAGCTTGAAACCGATAGTGTGGCTGGAGAACGTACTCAGCTCCTTGTCGCGCGCCAGGAAGTTCTGTGCACCCTGGAACGGGAACAGGTCGCTGTAGAAGTCGGCCGCATTCTGCGTATAGTAGCGGTAGTTGCCTTCCAGCAGCCAGCCGCCTTGCAGCGGATGGGTGTAAACGAATTTCAGGTTGTGTGCATCGATACCCCAGGTGTCGTCGAAGAAGCGGTACTCACCGGAGACAGCGGCACGATAGGGCAGGTAATAGATCGAGCGGATTGCGACTGCGTTGCTGGTGCGGGTGTTGGGATAAATCTCTGACTCGTAGCTGTAACTGTCGCCGCCTGGATCGAGGTAGCGCACCGAACGGTAGGGGTTGTTCAGGAACCCCTCATCGGTAATACCCTCATAATTCAACTCCAGCAGCATGTCTTTGGTGACCACCTGCGTCAGGCCCAGCTTGTAGTTCTGGCGGTCGGCATCGCGCGAGAAGGTGCTGTCGAGGTTGTTCATGACCGTATCCCAGCCGCGTGAATAACCCATCGACACCGTTGTCATATTGCCGAACATATCCATGCTGATGCCAAAACCTGCGGTATTGGCCTCGTAATCATCTTCCGAGCTGTTGGTGAACGACAGGCTCATGATCGAGTTGCCATGCAGGTAGTCCACGCCACCCGAGAACTCGATGCGATCTTCTGAATAGGCGCTCGCGCCGCTGGTGACCACATCGATCGAGGCGCTGCTGATGGAATCGACGTAGTAGTTGCCGTTGACTGCCACGTTCTGGCCGAGCTTCTTCAGCACCATCAGCGAAGGCCCGGTGATCTCGACACCACCCCCGTCATAGGAGTGATACAGAGCATCGGCCCGATCATCGGGCAACACCCCGGCCAGCACCGCCAGGCTGCAGCAGAGCAGGGCAGTGCCGACCAGCCAGGCAGGGATGTGTCTAGTTACACCCACAGCCACCACCGTGCCCACCCTCGGCGCCACGCGCTGCCTCGCGTGCCTGGTAGACATGCGTCATGTAGGCCCCGGAGACCGGATCGCGGTCAAAGTTCATGATCGGGTCTGCCAGGTGCGCACGCTCGTAGGGCTTCACCCAGGGCTCGATCGAACTGCAGCCTGTGAGTGACAGGGCAATCAGCAACAGATAAAAAGCACACAGGCGCATGGCAGGCACTACTCCCTGATCAGGCTTCGAACCTGATCGACGTAGGTATCCTCGAGGCCGGGTTTGTAACCCTTGTGCAGGTAACGCATGTTGCCGTCGCGGTCGACCAGCACGGTGCTTGGCATGGCGGCCACATCATACTGCTTGCTCACGCTGCTGTCGTTGTCGAACAGCACCGGAAAGCTGACCGGCATTTCTTTCAGCAGTTTGCGGGCATCGCTGGAGTTTTCCTCTACGTTGATGCCGAGCACGGTGAAGCCCATGGTCTTGTACTTGTCATGCAGCTCGCTCAGGATCGGCATTTCCTGGCGGCAGGGTCCGCACCAGGATGCCCAGAAATTGATCAGCACTACCTCGCCACGCATCTCGCTGAGCCTGAGGTTCTCGCCACTGTCACTCTTCAGAGTGAAGTCCGGTGCAGGTGCCTGGACAGTACCGGCAGATACAGTGCTTGACAGCAACACCATAACGGTTGCCAGTGTATATCTCATGAAAGCGGATTGTGTTGTACGCATAGCAGACTCCTCAGAAGAACGCGGAAAGGCCGACGCTGCCTTCCAGGTTGTGGGTGTATTTTTCGGAGCCCAGCAGGTCCGACTCGAAAATGTGATCCTTGAAATCCAGGTGCAGCGCGACCCAGTCGTTCAGCAGGAACCGGTAGCCCGCACCAATGTTGAAGCTAAAGTGGCTGTCATCAGCAAACTCGGTATTGCCGACACCGGCCATCAGATAGAGCGCGCTGTTGAAGGCATGTCGGCTGCCGATGAAACTCTCGCCCGGCAGGATGTTGTAGCCCAGTGAAAGGTTGTAGTAATACAGGTCACGCTGACTGCCAGTCAGCAACCGGGCTCCGCCACTGAGGGTTTCATAGCTGGTCTTGCCGGCCTCGGTGGCACCTGCGGCGGCCTCGAAAAAGAAATCCTCGGTGGCATGGTAGGCAGCCCGTACCCCGTATACGGCATTACTGCCGAAGTCCTCGATACTCATCACGCCGACGAAGGCACCGACCTCGAAGTCCTCGCTGTCGATATCCGCCTCGGTGATAGTGCGCCGCTCGATACCCGGTTTGATCACCGGTTCAGTCTCGCTGTATACCGCTGGCTCCGCGGTGCGCAGCAGTGAACATCCGTGCAACAGGCCAAGCAGCATCAGTAATGACAACGACTTCAAAAGAAAAATGCAAATCCGGCTTTCCATTCGTTTATCTCCTGGTTGTCATCCTTGTTCTGGAAAATGACGTGGTTCTGGTATTCGGCACGCAGGATAAAGCGCCGCGTCAGGTACCAGCGCAGCCCCAGTCCCGCATTACTGATCTGTTCGGTACGGTCCTGTTCGTTCACCAGTGTGACGTTCGGGTCGGTATAGATCGCACCAGTGCCAAGCAGGAAAAACGGTGACAGGCGCCATTCCGGAAACGGCTGCGCCAGCAGGTTGGCACTTGCCGTCAGCGCATCGGAAAAATTGCCGAATACCTGCGACATCGCCAGCTCGACGGAAAGATTCCGCGTCAGGTAATAGTCCGCATACACCGACACGATATTTGCACCCTCGAAATCACCCGCGACGAAGCCGGACTCCCAGCGACGGCGCGTGTAATCACCGAACGCCGCCTCGGCGAATTGTGTCGGCTCGCCGTCCGGGGTCAATGTCAGCTCCATATCCGCACGCCTGACCCAGCCTTGCTTGCCACGCCTGGTCCGTACCATGAACCAGTCGGTGCGGCGCTTGATGACTTCAATCCGTGCACCCCGGTCGATCACGTGAAATACCGGGTAGCCACGTCCCGGGCCGGTGTGCATCTCGAGGTATGGCTCGGCAACTTGCACCTCGTAGAATTCCTCTTCCGCAAGGACAGGCGCGCCAAACAGGCATTGCAGCAGCAGGACGCTGATGAGTAAGCGACTGCAGGGTAGAGGCCAGGCATTAGTGATCACAAGCATTCATCTTTCCGCCCTCATGGCACGGCAAACGGGTCGTTGTAATACTGCGCACCGATATCCAGCCACTCGGACAGCAGTCGCAGTTCATCCGGCTCAAGCCTGCCGGCATGGGTACCACCCGCGGCAAAGCGCGAGAAGAATCTGGTGCTGGCGTTGGCCCCCGCTGCATTCATGGATGCTGCCACCACTACCGGTACCTGTGTCGGCAACCCGGTATTCGGGTCAACCGGGCCTTGAATCATGATGTCCTGCAAACCGGCGGGGCCGATCTCCTGGGCGAAGTCGTTGAACAGCAGTTCGCGGTAGGTCTTGAAATGCTCAGGTACCTGTGGATCCAGTCCATCAGTCAGGTCCAGCTGCTCGTCCGGCACCCTCGGCATGCCAGCGGCATCGGTCGGCGTGTGGCAGCTAGTGCAGGTATTCGCACCCCGGTCACGACTCCACAGCGGATGAATATGCTGTTCATAATGAATCACCGTACGACAGATACTGTTCCAGCTGGTCTGACACGCCGGCGTGGCCGGCGCCGGGGTGGCCAGTGCGGCATAGGTGTAGGAGAAACCGGTATCCTTCGGCCGACCGGCGGCCGTCTCGTCGGTCCAGAGATCGTCGTAGAACAGGTCGACCGTCGGCAGCAGCTGGTCCGGATCGATCCGCGTCAGGGTCTGTGCCATGGTCTCGCCGGCATCCGCCCACAGTGTGGCAAGCGTGTTCGGGAACGGCAGGCCGGTTACCGGCGCACCGGGATACACCGATGCCAGGCCACGCGACATCAGGTCAGCCGGCTGGCCGTGCGGGGTACCCGTGCTGTGGTCATGGCAGCCGACGCAGGTGAGGGTCTCTCCCGCGCGCACCTGCAGCCAGTTCTGGTGACGCGCACCGATACGGCGACCGTCCTTGTCGAGCACGCTGATGGCGAGTGGCACGTTAGCGGGTACCTTGACCCTGATGGACCCGTCCGGCTGCACCGGCACATAACCGATGATCTCTCGCATCAACTGCGCGCTGCTGGCGCCAAAGGCCGTGCCCTGCAACATCACGGTGTCGTTATCAGGAATGCCGACGGCCTTGACGATGCGCAGGAAACGGGCTGGGCGCTCATCGGCTACTGCCTGTGCAGGATCGGCCAGCGTCGCAATGCCCGCTGGCGTGGTGTCCACACCGTCCTCGTCATAGACACTGCGGATATCGAGGATGCCGACACCTTCATCGTATGCTTGCGGGTCGAGACCGGCGCCGGCGATCTTGTCGAAGACAAGGGATGGCAAGGCACGCGGTGCAGCGGCCACGACATCGGTGAAGACAAAGCCCTCCTCGGGGATGACGATCGGTATTTGGGTGTCGTCATTCATGTCGTAGATAAATATGCCGTAAATCGGGTTCGCTTCCACGGCTGCCGGATTGGCCAAACCGGCCGGTGTACAGGGTACGATCCGGGTATCCTCGATCAGCCGGCAACTGCTCCAGCTGACCAGGGCCCGGTTGGTTCCATCCAGCAGTGGCCAGGCACTCATGAAGCGACCGCCGGGCGATATTGTGTTATCGGTATGTACGTCGTTAACGGTCGCATCCAGCTGGGCTGGACCGGCAAGGACACCCTGGTTCGCCGCCGTAGGGAAGGTGTTGTCCAGATAATTCCCGGCATCGATCAGCATAAGTTCACCGCCACGCCAGGAGTCGGTGAACGGCAGCATCACAGTCATCAGGCGACCGTCAAACGTCTCGCGTGGCTGCAGGAACTGCACCTCCGCGCCACTGGTGCCGGTGTCATGACTGTGTGCGCCGTAATACAGTTGCAGCTCTGATCCGTCGGGATGCATCTTGTAGAGACTGATGGCATTGCGGCTACCCATGTTATCCCAGCGACTGAACACCACCTGGCCGGAGTCAAGACCGCTACCCAGCACCATGGGGTCGAGATCATGGCTCTGGTTGTACGAGACCTGGTGGATGTTGCTGCCATCGCTGTCCATGACGTGCAACACGAAGGCATGGTTATTGCGGTCTTCATCCATTGCCGAAAATGCGGCCTTGCCCTCATCCAGCAGGGTGGCGCGTGACTGACGCTGGCGCGTGGAGGAAAAGATGATGCGACCGTCCGGTAAATAATGGGGCGCAACGTCTTCGCCGGCCTTGGCCGTATTATCCGTTGCGGTCACGCGGCGCAACACATCGGCGGGTATGTCGTATTCCCAGATGTCCCACTTGTTCTGATCAGCGGGGGTCGCGTTGGGGATATCCGGCTGTCGCAGCGAGAACAATAGCCTGGTACCGTCGTACGACACATCCACATCCCTGACGTCACCCATGCCCTGTGTGACCCCAGCGGTGATATTGCGCTCGACTGCACTCGGCGAGGCGAGATCGCGATAGAACAGATCACCACCGGGTGTAAAGGATTCGATCTCGCGGATGTCCGGCTGGAGAGCCACGCCTGTATCGTCAAGCTCCAGCGGGCGCATGACAAAGGCGATCCCGAAATCCTCCACCAGCGGATCCGGGTCCTGACCGTCACCCCCGCCACAACCTTCCAGGAGCATCCCTGCCAGCAATAATGCGCCCAGGCTGAGGATGTTCGGTCTGCTGGTGAATATTCCGGAATGTGCGTACATATTCATAGCTGATCGGCCCTCTGGGCGGTAAACCTGATATGCGGGACCGTACGG